>NZ_DAMANB010000010.1:0-142089 GCF_032073645.1 Myroides sp. | reverse complement strand
CCTACTAAAATGGGAGGATATTTTATGCCTTAAATTTATTTAGGACGCTATTGATATATAAATTATAGTTCTCATTCGCCTTGTTCTCGTTACCGCGACTTTATGTATACTACCTACAACTTGTATATAATTGTACAAATTCTTAATTCTTAATTCTTAATTCTTAATTCTTAATTCTTAATTCTTAATTAATCATTTGTACCAGCTAGAATACATCACATAATTATCTGCTATACGCTCTACCTCACCCCCAAAATCTGATGCACTTATGTCTTTTACCTTTTTAGCGGGCATACCAGCATATATAGAACCTGCCTCTACTACCGTATTCTGAGTAACAACAGCACCAGCAGCAATTATTGTATTACTGTGTACAACACAATTATCCATTACAATAGCTCCCATACCGATTAACACATTATCATGTATCGTACATCCATGTACCATAGCATTATGCCCTATAGAAACATTATTTCCAATCACAGTCGGATGCTTTAAGTAGGTACAATGAACAATAGCCCCATCTTGTATATTCACTTTATCTCCTATCGTAATAGAATTCACATCACCACGAATGACAGCATTAAACCATACACTACACTTCTCTCCGAATGTAACATCACCTACTATAGTGGCATTCTCTGCCACATAGCAGTCCTCAGGTATTTGAGGATATTTTCCTCTTATTTCTTTTATAATCATAATATATCGCAATAAAAAATCCCGATAAATATCGGGATTTTTTTATTATTTAATCTTTTACAGTCGGACAATTACACTCTAAACTTGTACGTTTCGGAAATATATTAAACCCTACTGTAAACTGATGGAAAGCACCATCACCGAAAGTAAGATCTCCCATTAATTTAGTATAAGAGTATGCAAAACTAACATTCTTATAATTTCCTCCTAGCATTGGAGAGATATATTGATAACGTTGTGTTTTAGATTTCCCATTCTCGAAATAGTCTGTTCCATTAAAGTTAGATCTAAAAGACGCTCCAGCCCAAATCTTACCAAAATCAAACTGTCTATAAACCTTCATATTAACATCTAGTGCAAAATCCTCACGCTCTTCAGTATACTGAGCTAATATAGATGGCTCATAGATCCAACCTGTTCCATATCTCGTATTTCCAAATGCATACCCTGCACCTAAAATATATTTTCTAAAGTTATTACTCTCTGTATCCGAGTATAATTTACTAGAACTCGTTACCGCATTCTTCACTGTAAACATAGAGAAGAAATTTTGATAGTGATAAGCAGCACCAAAATCAACTGAAAAATAAGAATCTTTTAATTCTAATCCTCCTGCTACATTAGGGTCAAATCCTCCAAACTCACTCTCATCTAACTTCGTCTGAGCAAAACCTGCACTCAATCCAAATGACAATTGGTTTAAATCATAACGTGATTCACTAAAGGTAATATGGTGAGCATACGTCGCTTTAAAACCAGTCTGTGAGTGATAACCATTCTTATCATTGAATCCGATAATTCCGATAGCTGATTGATCAGTTAGACGAGTACTAGCATTCATCGTCATAAGACGAGGAGCGTCATCTACACCACTCCACTGCTGTCTTACAGTCAATCTAACATTCGTACTATTCTTAATACCTGCCATAGCAGGATGTAAAAGATAATAGTTATCTGCTAAATATTCAGAATTTACCGTTAGTCCTTCTTGTGCAAAACCAATTTGAGAAATCAATAATGCTATAGCTAAATAGCGCTTCTTTATTATATTCATAACTTAATTATCTTTTTAAAGAAAAGTGTCCTTTATAACTTACCTTACGTCCATTCATATCATTCGGAGCTTTAAAATCATTTACAAACTCCACAGTGAACCAATAATCTGTAGACGGCATCGGTTTTCCATTCCATGTTCCATCCCATCCCTCTGTATGTGGGCTTAACTGTTTTAACAATCTACCTGAACGATCATAGATATAAATACGAGCCTCATTGTGTCCTTTTAGACCTGGTATATTCCATGTATCATTATATCCATCTCCATTAGGAGTAAAATACTTAGGATAACCAAACACTGAGAATTTAACTGATGTAGAACATCCTGTTACTCTATTTCTTGCATAAGCAATATGTTCTCCGATTGGTATATTATAAAACTGACTTGAAGGTTGGAATGCACTATTATCAATAGCAAAATCATAACCATCTGTAATAGGACTTGTTCCTCCATCTAATACACCTAAGCGCACCATCGTCTCTCCTTTTTCATCAATCTCCATACTGTTCAGCATTCCTGTTGCATCTACTCCTTCCACTACCGCTACTGGTGGTGCTTTTACTGTCCATACTATCGTCTCTGTTGAACAAGACTGTACTCCAGGATAAGGAGAAGTAGCATAGCTTGCTATTGCTCTATAATTACCAGATTTATCTATCTTAATCGAAGTCTGGTTCCCACTTCCAGGTACTGTATTATACACTATCCACCCATTCTCTCGACTTACTTCATATTGCCATGTTATAACAATAGGTCTACCTTTTACATCCTTATTCTCCACACTTAATACGACAGGAGCTATTTCATTCGTCTCTGTATTAATACAAAGTTGTTGAGTGCTTTCTTTAGGGAAATAATCTATAGCTAATTCTACCCCAAGAGAAACTTTAAAAGAAGAGTAATTATCCGCCTTACAATCGAAACCTTCCGTCATGATCACTCTAGTATAAATCGGTCCTTTTACTTCTCCCATCTTAATAGGGTAAGCCGTTACTTTACTCTCAGGCATACGGTTTACATCAGCTTCTGCATCCTTTTCATTTTCATAATATACAGTTGTTATTTTATCTGTAGGATTTAAGTTTGGTGTATTTGTAATAGAAGTTTTCCCCATTACAGTCCCCTCATATCTTCTTAAATTCACAGTAGATTCTCCTATATTATTTTCTACTTGACAGTAATGAAAAACTTGAGTTGACACTTCTGCTGTCTTTAAATTATCATATCCTAAAGAAGCGTAGAAAAAAGCAGTATTGAAATTCTTATCTTCTAAATTCGTTAAACGAGCCCATATCTTGCGAGTCTCATTTAACTTCACTGTTATCTCTACTCCTACTATTTTATTTGTATTCGCAATTGCATCTTCCTCTGAATTAAAATATCCAATAGAATATTTTCCCTTAGGATCAAATCCTTCTGCTGCTTGTTCTTCATCTGTAGCTATGGTACGCCCATCAGCTATTACTTTTGTTTGACCATCTATAGTCAAACTGTATGAAGCAATCTTACTATCACAATAAGAAACATTCTGAAGAGGAGGAATAATTGGTTTGTCTATTACTTTGAACACTATTTTCTGACTTGTTGATACAAGAGGATTAGCTGATTTAGCCAACTTATAAAAAATGCGTGCAGTAGCATCTGTCCCATGCGCTCCCTCATAAGGTTTAGAGATATCTATTGGATTCTCATTTCTCTGAGCATCATAAGCAGTCTTGTGAAAAGTAATCGTATAATAATCTGGATTTTCTCCAGTGGCTAATAAAGCTGGTATTGTCTTTTTCAAGTCGTAATCACCATATCTATTTGTATCGTCTTTTCTTGTTTCTACAGATTCTAATACTGGGTTAACGCCACTCACCTTTAACTTCTCTACAAAAAGCGTGAACTGACGTGTAGCAGTCTCTCCATCAAGAACAATCTTTGCTTCAATTAATTGGTTTTTATTTGTAGTAAACTTATTAATCTCAGCATCTGTTAGCTTCGTTTTACTAGTACCATCTACTTTGAAAAGCTCTGTATTAGAATTTCCGTAGTACAACTGGTTTTTATCCTCTAACAAAACAAATGTAGCATTACCATCTTTATCAGCATTTTGATATTGATCAGGACGTCCTGTAACTCTATCATTTAATGTAGCTCCTTCTTCTGGCTTCACTTTAATTAAAAATGGGCTAACCGTTACTTTAGTAGCATCTACTACAGATTGCACTCTAAGAAACCTAGTCAATGGTGCTGTAGTAGGATTAAACTTATCTACATAAAGGATTTCTTTTTGCTTATTAGTATTGCGATTAGCTTCATCTTGAGTGTTGTGAAAACTATAGATATATCCTTCAGGAACAATAGCATTTCCTTCAGCATCTACAACTAATCCAGTTGTTTTGTTTTTTATTGCCTCACCTAAGAATACTCTAAAATTCCCTGATGTGCTATTCTTTGGAAGAGCCTGTTCTATATCATGAGGTTTCCCAACTTTCACCTCAGGTTTTGGCTCATCTTGGTCATTATATACCTCAACTATCTCTCTATTAACTAGATATTCAAAAGGGTTTATACCTCCAGCTACAGCTCCTACTGACAGAACTCCTGAAAATACAAATAATGAAAGCCACATTCTTTTGCCCATTTTATCGCTATATTAAATTGTTAGTGCTTACTAATGTTAATTAATTGTTTAAAAATCTTATCTTCGTGACGCTTAGCATTTTTCTTTGCTAATTTTGAAAAAAACTAAATTAACATGTCAAAAATACAAATTCAAAATACGTCAAACCCAACAATTATAAAATTTGTTTTACCAGATTTTATAGCTAAGGGAGAAAACCACGAGTTCAAAAATATTGATGAGACTGCAGAATCACCTTTAGCGAAGGAATTATTCTATCTTCCTTTTGTTAAAACGGTTTATATCTCAAATAATTTTATCGCCATCGAAAAATTTTCAATTGTCGAGTGGGATGATGTAAAAGAAACCGTTGCAGATCAGATAGAACTATTCTTGGCTAAAGGTAAGAAAATCTTAATAGATTCTAAAAAAGAAATAAAAAAGCAACCAATTACTATTTACGCTGAATCAACACCAAATCCTTCAGTAATTAAATTCGTTGCCAATAAATTATTAACAAAAAAAGGTGTAGAGTTTAAAAATATAGATGAAGCTAGTGCTTCTCCTCTTGCTAAAGAGCTTTTTAAACAATCTTTCGTTAAAGAAGTATTCATTGATGAGAACTATGTTTCTATTTCTAAATATGACTCTTTCGAATGGGATCAATTAGTACAGGTTACTCGTGCCTTTATCAAAGAGTTCTTAGAAAATGGTAATCTAGCAGTAGACGAATCGCTTATTCATGATGTTAAAGCAATTGAGGCGGCAGCTGACGAACACTTTGACTCTTTAGATGAAAAGTCTCAACGCATCATTAATATCCTTGAAGAAAACGTAAAACCTGCTGTACAAGCTGATGGTGGTAATATCGCTTTCCAAAAATATGACCAGGAGTCTAATATTGTACATGTACTTTTACAAGGAGCATGTAGCGGATGTCCTTCTTCTACATTCACTTTAAAGAATGGTATAGAAGGAATGCTAAGACATATGCTTAACGATGAGAAAATCATTGTAGAAGCTTATAACGGATAGTAAACAACTAGATATAAAGAAAAAGGTAGCATTATAAATGCTACCTTTTTTTGTGCTTTATTATCTAAGTAGAAGGTAGAAAATCAGAAATCTACTTCATTACACTCCTAAATATCATAAAAACAAAATGAGGTTGCCTAGGCAACCTCATTTCTTCACTTAAATTAAATATAGATTAGCTCATTCTTTTGAATGACTTCCTCTTAACATCAATTTCGAAATCTCGAAACAATTCTAACAATCCAATTGTAGACTTGATTAGATCATCAGTCTCAAATAAAATAGAGAAGTATAACTTACTATTTTTAGGACTTGTCTCTGTCGTACGAATACGAATGATTTGTTTCTGGATTAACTTATCTACAGTAGCGATTAAATCATCTTTTTCCTGTAGGATTTCTTCTATCTCAGAGAATTTTTCTTCTGTAAATAGTACAATTACTTTATCGAATAATACTTGAAGCTTTTTATCTATTAGTTTTAAATCTCTAATTTGATTAAACTTCAGTTTCTTATGGTTATTGTCAATATGCGTATAACTATTCTGAGCAATAAAATTGATAGACTTAATCATATCTTGTAGATACCCTAGTGTCAATACATAGAATTTACTTGCTTCTACAGAAGTTTCATCTAGATTTTTAATAAAGAAGTACACATTACCACGTAAGTTATCCACTTCTTTTTCTAGCTTCTTAAGCTGCTTTCTACTTTTCTTTAATTCTGTCAATTCTTGCAGAGCCACACCATCTATCACCGAAGTATATAATTCATTTGCTCTTGTAATCACATTAGCGATTTGAGAAGAACTTTCTGAAGCTACCCCTTGGATAGTCATAATATCAACGCTATCTAACTTCGCTTCATTATCTGCTTTTTCTTTTGTCTTCTTATTATACATTTTATTACTTCTGTATAATAAAATTCCCACTAGAATTAACATTCCTACTAAAGCGTAGATCTCTCCTATTTTTAATACATAAGCGATCACAAAAGAAGCAATAAATGCTACAATAGCTGTTACGAACCAACCACCTATCACATTAAACACCCCTGCTACACGATACACAGCTGAGTCTCTATCCCATGCTCTATCCGCAAATGATGTACCCATCGCCACCATAAAAGTCACATAAGTAGTTGATAGTGGTAATTTCATAGAAGTACCGATAGAGATCAAGATACTCGCCACAATAAGGTTCACTGAAGCACGTACCATATCGAATGCTGGTTCATCCTTTGGAGTTCTACTCTTTGGTTTCTTAGGAATCTCAAAGCGCTTATCCATTTTGAGCTGTAGTGATTTTGGCAAGAAGTAATTCACTCCCATACCGATTAACACCATACCTCTAACGATAACCTTAGACAGAATATTAGGTGAGAATTTCTCCTCTGTACTTCCTGTATCTTGTCTTGCCAAGCTCATTTCTGTCTCGATTACATTCTTCGCTTTCTTAGATGTCCATAAAGTATACACCATGATAATACCTGCAATGGCTAAAAAATAGAAAGGAGCAACTACACTCTCTTCTGCTAACTTATGCATCATATAAGTATCAGGAGACTGACCCGATGCCATAAAGAACTCAAATGATTGGAATGCTGCAATAGGCACACCTATAAAGTTCACTAAGTCATTACCTGCAAAAGCCAATGCTAATGCAAATGTTCCGATAACGATAATTACTCTAAGTATATTTAACTTAAAGATACTCATCAGTAATTGAGAGAATATAGTCCAAAACACTAAACTAATCCCTATAATAGTTAACTGATTATCTCCAATCCAGTTACTAGTTTCTTTTGTAATAAAACTTGCACCTTTTAATCCTTTTACCAAGATAAAGAAAGTAATAGCAGTAATAGCTACCCCTCCGAATATCGCTCCGAAGTATTTCAACTTTTGTTCCACTTGGAAGGTAAAGATCAACCTAGAAACGTATTGTACTAAAGTACCTAACGTAAAAGAAAGTATTACTGACAGTAATATACTGACTACAATCTCGGTGGCCTTCTCCGTATTGATATAATCTGGCAACATAGACCAGCTATCGTTATTAGATACGATTTTGATTACAGCAAGACATACTGCAGAACCTAATAATTCGAAAACAATAGATACTGTAGTAGATGTTGGCAACCCTAAAGAGTTAAACACATCCAGAAGTAGTACATCGGTAATCATCACCGCGAGGAAGATGACCATCACATCATTAAAGGAGAACATACTAGGGACGAATATACCACTTCGGGCTATCTCCATCATCCCTCCTGAAAATATCGCTCCTACTAGAATACCTAGTGAAGCTACAATCATAATTGTCTTAAAAGTAACCGCTTTTGAACCCAATGCTGAATTCAAGAAGTTCACCGCATCGTTACTTACTCCAACAGTTAAATCGATAATAGCTAATACCCCAAGGGCTATAAGCATTACAATAAAAATCTGTTCCATTTATAAATTCTATTTAAATTAAGTGTGCCGCAAAATTGATTATAATAATTCACACCTATGTTAACTTAACGTTATTAATCCTTCTGCTTCTTTTTATAGTTAAAATACATTTGAGTACTTTTGTTAAGCAACAACAATATCAGAATCTCATCATGAATTTATTACACTTAGAATCAAGCCCTTACTTATTACAACATGCCAATAACCCTATTTATTGGAAAGCATGGAATAAAGAAACTTTAACACGAGCTGAGCAGGAAGACAAACTTATTATTATCAGCATAGGATACTCTACTTGTCACTGGTGTCATGTTATGGAAAAAGAAAGTTTTGAGAACCAAGAGGTAGCAGATATTATGAATCAACATTTTATCTCTATCAAGGTTGATCGTGAAGAGCTTCCTCATCTAGATAACTTCTATATGAAAGCAATCCAAATTATGACGAAACAAGGAGGATGGCCTTTAAATGTAGTTTGCCTACCAGATGGTAGACCTATCTGGGGTGGTACTTATTTTAAGAAAGAAGCATGGATGGATTCATTAGCACAACTACACCGTTTATATATAGAGAAACGCGATACTGTACTAGATTTCGCAACTCAACTACAAGAAGGAATCTCTATTCTAAGTCAAGCACCTATAGCACAAGAGGAATCTAGATTCAATACAGACCTTGTATTAGAGAATTGGAAAAAGAGTTTTGATTGGGAATATGGAGGGTATACACGAGCGCCAAAGTTCATGATGCCTACTAATTTAATATACTTACAGAAAAAAGGAGTATTACACCGAGATCAACAACTATTAGAATACATAGACCTTACGTTGACTAGAATGGCATGGGGAGGTCTATTCGATACAGTAGAAGGTGGTTTCTCAAGATATTCTGTCGATCATAAATGGCATATTCCTCACTTCGAAAAAATGCTTTATGACAATGCACAACTGTTATCTGTATATGCAGATGGATATAAACGTACTCACAATAAACTCTACAAAGAAGTTATTGACAAGACAATTAATTTTATTACTAACAATTGGGCTAATGGTGAAGGAGGATATTATTCAGCACTAGATGCAGACAGTTTAGACAGTCACAACCAGCTGGAAGAAGGTGCTTTCTATATTTGGACAATAGAAGAATTAAAAGAATTAGTCCAACAAGATTTCCCTTTATTCAGTACTGTATTTAATATCAATTCTTTTGGACATTGGGAGAACAACCAATATGTATTAATCCAAACCCGTGAATTAATAGATATCGCTAACGAGAATAATATCCCTCTTGAAGACTTAGAAAATAAAAAAAAGCAATGGGAAACAGCTCTAAGACAGTATAGAGCGAATAGACCTAAGCCACGCCTAGATGACAAAACACTCACTTCGTGGAATGCTATGTACATCACAGGATTATTAGATGCATACACGGCTACTCAAAACACAGCTTATCTAGAACAAGCTAAAGCATTACACCTATTCATCCACAATAACCTATGGTGTGAAGAGCGTGGACTATTGCGTACGTATAAAGATGGAAATGCCAAGATAGAAGCTTTCTTAGACGATTATGCCTTTTATATACAAGGATTAATTTATCTATTTGAACACACAGAAGAACAACAATACATCACAGAAGCCAAAAATCTTATGGACTACTCTTTAGACCACTTCTTAGATCACGAGAGCAAGTTCTTTTATTTTAGCAAGCATAACCAAGAAGATACTATTACACCAGCGATAGAAACAGAGGATAATGTTATCCCTTCTTCTAACGCGATTATGGCTATAAATTTATACAAACTCGGTTTGCTATACGAGAATAGTTACTACAGTGATCTCACAATTAATATGATGAATACTGTACTCTCTACTGTTGATTATCCTTCAGCATACTCACATTGGCTATTGCTACAACTATATTTAGAGCAACCACTTGAGTTAACATGGGTGGGTGCAGATGCTCTTCAACACAATCTATCGAGAAGAGAAAACATAATAACGAGAGCTTCTGTATTCTCAGTATCCTCACCATCGACTGTCCCTTACTTAGCTAAGTATACACCTACAGAAGAGACTTTACATTATATTTGTATAGAGAGAGCGTGCTTAGCACCTGATACAGATCATACACAGATAGATAATTATACTTTATAAAATATGCAAAAATTAGATACTTTATTATCTAGATACATTGAAGATATTATTACATATATACCTGAGATAGTGACTTCACTTATCATCTTAGGTATAGGTCTATGGGTTATTCGCTTCTTACAGAGATTAGCAAAAAGAATATTCTTAAAAAAGAATATAGACCCTACTTTCTCTAGCTTTATTCTAGATGTATTAATCTGGGGAATGCGAATACTCTTATTTGTTATCATCGCCTCAAAGCTTGGTATACAAACTAGTTCTTTTGTAGCCATTATTGGTGCAATGAGTTTAGCCATTGGTCTTTCATTACAAGGATCATTGAGTAACTTCGCTGGAGGTGTATTAATTATTCTATTTAAACCATTTAGAATAGGAGATATTATAGAGGCACAGGGAGAAACAGGTAAAGTACTAACCATACATATCTTCTCCACTCAGGTACTAACTTATCAGAACAATATAGTGTATATCCCTAACGGAGTACTATCTAATGGTAAGATTAAAAATATTACACAGAACAACCTTAGAAGAGCTGAAATAGCAGTGCAAACAACTCTACTTAAAAACACAACAGTCTTTATAGAAAAACTACAAGAGGAACTAGATTCCTATGACAAAGTACTTTCACAACCAAGACCTAGAATATTAATCAGAGAGTTATTAGATACTAAGATTACGTACACCGTACAGATATGGGTAGAGAATGATAACTTTACCGTTGCTACATCTTATGTACTCTTAAAAGCGAGAGAAATTAGTGATGCGCTATAATAGATAATTATTCAATAAATAAGGGCTGCTAATTTATAGATTAGCAGCCCTTATTTATTATTATTTATTTCTTCTTTTGAATGAGAACAAAGTCTTTAAGATAGAAAGGCTCAAAGTAAGCCACATCCACAAACTCTTCTTTCACATACTTATCATAAGCCATCACTCCCATTTCACTTGCAGAAGGATATGTAATCTCAGGATAGTACATAAAACCTTCTGTACCTAATGTTTCCTTACACTTCATTGCTCCATCCCCTATCAGATGTAATTTTGTTCCTTTATATTGATTAAAAGAGTTTTCATCAATAACGATTGCCTCTATTTCACTTAATTTATTATACTCTTTATCAAAGACTGCGGAGAACACTTCCATACGTTTAGCATCTAGCATTGGTACGATCAGTCCTTCTGTCACCTCCACCTGTCTTGCTAATATCTCTAAAGTGTCTAATGCTATTAAAGGAATCGACAATCCATAACAAAGTCCCTTCACTGAAGATACTCCTATGCGCAAGCCTGTATATGACCCAGGTCCTTGACTAATCGCTATAGCCGAAAGATCTTTTAAAGTCTTGTTATTCTCTTTTAATATTTCTTCTACAAAAACGTGTAGCTTCTCAGCATGAGAGAAATTCTCTTCTGCTATCTCCTTACACGCTATTACTTCACCAGTCACTGATAATGAGACAGAACAGTTCTTAGTAGCTGTCTCAATAGATAAAATCGTTATCATTATTATTTTTTACTTTCTACTTCTACTTTATCTCCATGTTGAAGGATTCTACTTACAGTCGAATATGGTCCTGTAATAATCACATCCTCAGCATGAAGCCCTTCTATTATTTGAATATTCGAGTCGTCTTTTATTCCAGTTTTCACAAATTTAAGCTTTGCTGTACCGCCATCATTAACGAATATAGCTTCTCTCATAAGCTCTTTATCGAATATCTTCTTTCCTTCTGTTTTATTCATAACAGTATCAGTAGGTGTTTTCATTACCACAGCACTAATAGGTACCGCATAAATATCATTCTTAACATCAGTAATAATATCTACAGCTGCAGTCATACCTGGTCTAAATGGAGAGTAATTCTCTATCTCCTTTTTCACCAAGTCTTCATATGATTCTGCTAAGATTTTAATCTTTACTTTAAAAGTCGTTACCTGATCAGCTGATACTGTCTGATTAGAAGCAGAATTAGAAATACTAGTAACTACACCTCTAAACTCTTTTTTTAGATATGCATCGACACTGATTCTTGTCTCATCCCCTAATTTCACTTTTACGATATCATTTTCATTAATATCGACTTCCACCTCCATACCACTAAGATTAGCGACTCTTAAGATCTCTGTACCTGCCATCTGCTGTGTACCTAATACTCGCTCTCCTAATTCTACATTCACTCTAGAGATTGTACCATAAGCTGGAGCATATATTGTAGTTCGAAGAAGATTTGCCTTTGATTCTGCTAAAGCAGCCCTAGAACTCTCTACATTATAATAAGCAGAAGACTGAGCTGCTTTAGCCACTTCATACGTTCGCACTACTAGATCCCATTCAGAGCGCGAAATCACTCCCTTGTCATACAGCCTACTATTTCGGTCATAATTAGACTTAGCCTCTTTTAACTGAGCTTCTGCTTGTGATAATCCAGCTTTACTCGTCGCTAACATCGCCTCCACTCTCTCCATAGCAGAAGTATATAAGTCTGGATTAATTACTACTAATAGATCTCCCTTATTAACGACCTGTCCTTCTTTGATTGGCAAATTTATGATTTCTCCAGATACTTCTGAAGATATTTTAATCTCTATTTCGGGTTGTATCTTTCCTGTACCTGATACAGTCTCGATAATATTCGTCTTTTCTAATTCTATCGTTTCTACTTTAGTACGATCTTCTTCTTTACCAAAGACAAACTTTCCAATAAGTAAGACAGCTACTATAAGGATACCAACTACTATGATGTATTTTTTCTTCATCTCTCTAATGTTTAAAAAGTGGGATACCAAAATAATACTCTAGTATCTTGGTTTTAAAAATGTATTCATATTTAGACTTTAATAAATCTGACTGTGCCGTCACAAATAAAGTCTGATTTTGATTTAATTCAAAGATATTAATTAAGCCAACAGAATAACGCTCCTTTGAGTACTCTAGAGACAGCTTCCTTGCTTCAAGACTTGCATTACTAGCCTCATACTTCTGATAAGCACTCTCCGTATCTGTATAAGCCTTAAACACGAGCTGCTCTAAATTCAGTGCAATTACCTCTCTTTCATTCTCTATCTGTTGTAGCGTAAGTTTTTTTAATTTGATACTATTTCGAGTAGAGAAACCATTAAAAATAGGTATCGTTAGACTTAAACCAAAATTCGAATTAAAGTTATCACTAAACTGATTGAAAAAAGAATTAGGACCACCGTATACAGCCATACTATTCTGTCGCAATACACGCTGATTAGATCCTTCTACATACCCTACTTCAGAAGTAGATTCTAATAAGCGATTTCCTACTAATCGATCTTGGTAATTCATATTCGTACCTAGATTATAAAATGCTTGTAGAGTAGGGCTATAAGCAGACTTAGCTATACTTACATCTTTTTCTGCCATCAGCACATTCGTTTCTGCTGTTTTGATATCTGTCAATACTTCAGTAGCTCTATTAGTAATATCTTGAGGGCTATAGCTAAGCATACTTGACTCTGACACTTCATAGTCCGTATCTACAATATCAAAAGATTCATAGGACTTGATTTGAAGCAATTGAGCTAAGTTTAAACGAGCCATCACTAGTTCATTCTGTGAAATAATTAATCGCTGTGTATCTATAGCCACAGTCGCTTTGGCTTCTAACAAATCACCTGCTGGTACAACACCTTCATTCACTAACTCTTGCGTACGCTCCTGCTGACTCTTGTCATATTCTAATTGCGTTTGATTCGTCTTTACCAATTCTTTATTAAACAAAATCTGCAAATAAGAATTAATCACATTCAACGCAATATCCTCCTTCATCTTTTGCAACTTATACTGAGAAGCTAGATGTGATAATCTAGCCTTGACCAACATATTCTGTTTCTTCAGTCCTCCGTATAAATCTACTTTCATACCCAGACCTAAATTTGTCGCTTGAATAGTCTTACTATCTACCATACCCGTAAACTGATCTGGCTGATCTGCAATAGTCCACGAATGGCTTCCAGTTAGATTGACATTAGGCATAAAACTGCCGATCGCGATATCCTTATTAATCTCTGCGCTTTGTTCATCTAACTCATACTGCTTAATACGAATATTATTCTCTATTGCATAGTCAATACACTTCTCTAATGACCATAGAGTACGTTCTTGTCCTTTCACAAAAGAACAATATAAACACAGTACTATACAAGTACCTTTTAGAAAGTAGCGATTAACCATATTCGATATACTCTTCTGAAATTAATAATAAATTATAACTCAAGTATAAAGTAATAAAAAAAACCGCTACTATTAGCGGTTTTCTGTTATGATTTTGTACTTTTTTTGTTTTTATATACTCTATAACTAAAATACATAGCAAAAGCAACAAGCAAATACGGAAATATCATTAGGTACACTATTCCGTCGTTTACAGCTTCTGCTTTCACTCCTCCGTCTTCTGTCTCTAATGTAGCTCGACACATCGCACACTGAGCAAATGCCTCACCCGAAAAGAAAAATACAGAAAACAGTAGACCCCAAACTAACTTTTTCATCATTACTTAATTGTATTAGTTAATATAATAAGGCGAAATCATCAAGTAAACGATAACTCCTGTCACAGCTACATACAACCACATAGGGTAAGTAATACGAGCTAACTTCTTATGTCTCTCATAAGACCCTGATATACCACGTACAAATGTGAACAATACAAAAGGAATAATGATAATAGACAATAAAATATGGGTAATCAAAATAAAGAAATAGATAGGACGTATAATTCCCTCTCCTCCAAACTTCGTCTCAATAGAAGTCATGTGATAAGCCACATACATCGCTAAAAAAGCTACTGAACATGCAATACACAATTTGATTAAACGCTCGTGTAATTGCTTATTTCCTTTTTTAATAGCCATTACTGCCCATACTAATAATACAGCGGTAAGTCCATTAATAGTAGCGTAGATTGGAGGTAAAAATGATAACGGTTTTACATCATATCCTAGTTTCTGTAGATTAACTCCAAATAGGATAGCTACTACCACAGGTATTGCGATAGAAAGTATCCATATCCACTTATTGTACTTTTGTTCAATATTGTTTTCCATTTTAATAATATTATTCTTCTAATAATGCTTTTATATCCTCCTTTAACCAAGCAACACCTTCATCACTGGTCCCATCGTAATAAACTACAGGATTACCATGCTCATCTTTACGAGAACGAATATTCCCTTCCTTATCTATCAGGGCAAATAAACCTGAATGTTCAAAACCACCTGGTGCATCAGGGTTAACTCCTGTGTATAAATTAAACTTCTTCGCTAAATCATAAATATACTTAGCATCTCCCGTCATCATATGCCAATATGGATTCTTCACTCCTAATCCTTCTGCATGAGCATGTAGAGCCTCTACAGTATCACGAGTAGGGTCTATCGTAATAGAAGCAATACCAAAATCTAATTTTCCATAGAATGTATCTTGTATTTTCAACATATTCGCATTCATAATAGGACAGATAGTAGGACAGTTAGCAAAGAAGAACTCTACTAAATATACTTTACCTTTATAATTGTCATTTGTAATCGTTTTATTATTGTGATCCACTAATTCGAACTTAGGTGCAGTACCTATAATTTCTAAATCAGCTTTCTCAAACTTTTTAATAATCTTAGGCACAGCCCAAATTCCAAATATTAAAATAATAAGTGAGATCCAGATATACGACTTGTCTTTCATATTATTCGTTTGTATTAATTCGTTTATATTTTTTTAATGCTAATCGATACTCAGCTAAAAGCACTTTTACATCATCCATCATATCATTATTTAACTCTGCTGCTGATATTGTTGAGTAACCTTCCTTATACTCATAATTCCCTATTTTATTCTCTCCTTTACGTCCACGTACATTTCGGTCTTTATCCACTAGATATACATTGCTACTAGCTAAGTCACTATCTAACTTACCAACAAGACCCAATGAATTAAAGAACTCTTGTATCTCTTCAGGTTTTAAGAATAGATAATTCCAATTAGACATATCAGAGATCGGGCTTAACTCATCCACTACCTTCTGAGCGGCTTCCTCACTTCCATAAGGCAATACCATCACCAACTGAAAATCTTCAAAATCTTTATATCGCTTATATATCTTCTGATTTAAATTAAAGGCATCTCCACGATCACGGAACAAATGCGCTCCTGGGAAACCTAATACGGTAATCTTACCATCTAAAGAAGGCATCTTCTCCAAGGACGAAGTTCCTTTCGGAAAATCCTGAACACCTTCAGTAATTATAGGCAAACGCTTAAATTGATTAACACCTGTTGCAAAGAATAAGTATGCACAAATAGGCATCACAAACAGCAACGTTAGAATTAAATATTTTTTCATTTTTACACAATGTTGACTAACTAACAAAAATAAAAAAAGGCGGTCAATAAACCGCCTTTAAAATATATAATAATATGTTATTAAAATATCCACTTATATTGTGAGTTTTGGAATACATCGAAGATGTAATTACCTTCTGTCAATACTAAAGTGATTAAATACACACATAAGAAAGTAAGAACTCCAGCTACAGACCATCTGAATGCCGATTTCTCTTGTTCTAAGTGCATAAACGCCCACATAATGTAGTATGCCTTAACAATCGTTAAGATAATGAAGATATAGTTCAATAAACTCAATCCAAAAATATGTACGTGATGTAGAGATTCTGGTTTAATAATACCTAAGATAACCTCTACTAGAGTAACTACAGACATGATTACGAATACTGTCCATATTCTCTTTGTATTTGAATGATGTGCTCCTTCTGCTGCCATTTTACTTTATTTTTAAAATTAAACTAAATAGAAGAATGTAAATACGAACACCCATACTAAATCCACAAAGTGCCAGTATAATCCTCCTTTTTCAACCATTTCGTAAGAACCTCTTCTTTGGTAAGTTCCTAATAATACGTTGAAGAAAATTACTACATTAATTAAAATCCCTGTAAATACGTGGAATCCGTGGAATCCAGTAATGAAGAAGAAGAAATCTGCAAATACTTTATGTCCGTACTCATTGCGGATTAAGTTAGCTCCTTCTACTACTAATACAGCATCTTCTAAACGTTTAACTGATTGCTCTCTAGTTAAAATTTCTTTGTGCTTAGCATCTGTAGTTAATTGAGTTCTAATTCTTACGTTAGGATTAGCTTCAAAACCTGCTTTTACTTCTGCTAAAGAATATGTAGGTGCATTCTCTCCTTTTACAAACCAAGTAGCTTTAGCTCTTGTTAAAGTAGCCTCATCTCTGTTTGGATCTACTTTTGCAAAATCACCTAATGCAATCTGTTTACCATCTTCTCCTACGAACTGTAAGATAGATCCTCCACGAGTCTCTACTGCTCCGTAAGTTCCGTTAATAAAGTTTTTCCACTCCCATGCTTGTGATCCTAAGAATACTAAACCTCCTATGATCGTTAAGAACATGTACACTGCTACTTTATTCTTTTTCATTTGATGTCCAGCATCTACAGCTAATACCATAGTAACTGAAGAGAAAATTAAAATAAAAGTCATCAATGCCACATAGAACATCGGCGCATCTACACCGTGTAAAAATGGAAAGTGATTAAATACTTCGTCCGCAATCGGCCAAGTATCCATGAATTTGTAACGAGTAAACCCGTATCCTACAAGGAATCCACAAAAAGTTAATGAATCTGATAATATGAAATACCACATCATCATTTTACCATAGCTTACTTTAAGAGGCTCATTTCCTCCACCCCAAGTAGTTTCTTTAGTAGCTGCTGTAGTAACTGTCGCTCCCATAAAATGTTGTTAGTTATAAAGTTTTCAAATTTAGTTTATTTTTTTTATTTAAAGAATGTAAAAAATAAAAACAAATAAATCCACAATAAATCCAAAAAGTGCCAAAACCATGCACACAATTCAATTCCAATATATTGCTGTGAATTATACTTTTGTTTAAAATGATTATAAATTACATACAATAGTGATAAAACCCCTCCAGCTAAGTGAGCGATGTGCACTATTACGATCACATATAAAAATGATGTCGTAATCGTACTCTCACTCCCAGTGAAGAAATATCCCATAGATATTACCTCATTAAAGCCTTTGAACTGCAAAAAAACGAATAACAATCCTAATATCAAAGTAGAAACTAGATAAGTAGTTGTTTTATTGCGATCATTTTGTTTTATAGCCTTATATGCTAAGTGCATAGTAACGCTACTTATTGCGATTGCTAATGTACTATATAAAAAAGAATTTGGCAATTGAAACTCTGCTAACCAGTCTGGACGTGACTTACTTACTACATAAGCACTCGTTAGACCAGCGAAGACCATCATAATACTACCTATCCCGAAAAGCATCATCACCTTTAATGCCTTTCCTTTTCTTTCGTATTGTTCTTGAGCTGTTATATCCATTTATTGTTATCTTAAAATTTTATCAAGTATATAGATTATCTGTATTAGCGAAATATACGTCACACTCACTAACATCAGTGAACGTGCTGCCTTATCTGTTCTTTTCTTATACAGTTTTATTCCTGCCCATAACATCCATAATCCTGCTAATAACACTAGCACAGCTGATACAGGTGTTAGGTATAATCTACCTGTAACTCCAAATGCAGGGAATACAGATGCAATGATTAACCAAATCGTGTATAAGATGATCTGTGTTGCAGTCTTAGAATCCTTCTCTCCTGTAGGTAACATAGAGAATCCTCCTTTTTTATAGTCATCGTATAAGAACCATCCTATAGCCCAGAAGTGTGGGAACTGCCAAAAAAACTGAATAATAAATAATGTTCCTGCCTCTATACCAAAGTTATTAGTAGCCGCTACCCATCCTAACATGAAAGGAATAGCACCTGGGAAAGCTCCTACGAAAACTGATAGAGGGGTAATAGTCTTTAACGGTGTATATACACTCGTGTACAAAAAGATAGAGATAGCACCGAACATAGCCGTCTTAGGATTCACTACATAAAGGATAGCAATACCTAATACTGTAAGCGTACAAGCTAAAATAAAAGCTGCACTAGGCTTAACTCTTCCAGACGCGATAGGACGATTCATAGTACGAGTCATCTTCGCATCTAGCTCTCTCTCTATAATTTGATTAAATACATTAGAAGCACCCACCATACAGTACCCTCCTATTGCAAGAGCTGCTACTGTAAGAATGTCAATACTTCCTAAATCGGGTATAGCTAAAAAGTAACCAGCTATGGTAGAAAAAACTACGCTGAGTGCCAACCCCATTTTAGTCATTTCTTTAAACTCCGTCAACACAGAAGTTGACGTATTTTTTTCAGACGATAAATTCAAAGCTGTTTTCATTTGTTTTTAATGATGTGCAAATATAGTTCAATTTTTAAAACAATACCTAAAAACAAACGTGACAGCCTTTAATATAACCTTTTTTTAAATATCCTCAGTCTTTAGTGTTCTAAAAAAAAAACATTCAAATAAATCAGCACTTTCACAAAAGAAACATTGATGATAATCACAAACAACTAAGATTGCTATGACTATCAAAACGAATTAAATATGTTTTTTAACAATTCTTACACTTATACCAATAGCTACTAAGTCAATTTAATGCAATTCACAACCAAAATAATACAACTTGTATTCTTCTCTTTTTCTAAATTCCAACACTAAAATATAGAAACACAAGGATAATCCTCTTCAAAAAACAAAGCCATAAAACACATCCAATGTTATCTACTTTCTGACTTAGAAATAAAAATTCTACAAGGCATTATAGTTATTCAACAACAATAAAATAGAATGCAACCATCTTATCAAAGTAATCCTGATAACAAAACACCTTTTTAGAAAAAATACAACGCTATTCATTCCAACATTAATACGCTATGCAGCTTTATTATCAATTCAAAAACAGGCTTAAATAAACAGCATTACAAAAAAAACAATAATCTACTTATTTACAACATCTTAAACCTTTCTAATCGGCAGTTATCGCATAGTGGTCGCATAGTGTTGCCATACTGCTCGCATATTTTTGGCTAGTTTTAATGCTATCACTACCCTATCATTATTCCATAACCATCTCATCGTACCCATAATGATTCCTTATGCATATACGATATTATAACCCTCTTCGCTATTTCTAATTAAAAACAATAAGTTTAAAAGCTTATCTAAACATTCAATGCACTTATCTAATACTTGTGATAAAACTCCTTAAAACCGCAAAAAAGCATCTCACAACAAGGCACAAAAAAAGAGCATCTAGTTTAGATGCTCTCATATAGAACTAAAATGTAATCTTAGTAATTATCTACTGTACCTGATCCGTCAACAATGATCTTAGCAGAAGAAGTTCCTAGACGTTTCACTCCTAAATCAATTAATTTGATCGCGAAGTCTTTATCACGTACTCCTCCAGAAGCTTTTACAGGTAGAGGCCCAGCGTTCTCTAACATTAAAATCATTGCTTCTAGTGTAGCACCATTCGGTTTACCACCTTCTGTTTTATAAAATCCTGTTGAAGATTTCACAAACACTTTCTCATAATCTTTCTCATTGAACTTCGATAACACCACATTTTTAATCAATGCTGTTAACTGCACAATTTGATTATCTGTCAAAGCAGCAGTCTCTATAATCCACTTCACTACTTTTCCAGCATCAAGACCTAGCTTCGTACACTCTGCTACTTCTTTTTTTACTTGTTCTACTTCTCCTTTTTGGAAAGCAGTATAATCAACTACATAGTCAATCTCATCCACCCCATCAGCAATGGCTTGTTTAGCTTCAGCTAACTTCGCCTCTAGACCGCGGTTCCCTTCTGGAAAATCTATAACTGTACCGATCGCCACCTTTGAGTTAGCAGCATCCACCATTTTTCGTCCCATCTTTACTTGGTCAGGGCGAATCATTGCTAATTTAAATTTCTCATCAATTGCTTCTTGAATTAAATCAGCTACTACCTGATTATTTTCTACTTCAGTTAAACCAGCTTGATCAGCTAATTTTAAATAAGTAGAATCCATAAATTCCCTTAAGTCTCTCATAATCTAAATATATTTAAAACAAAAAAAATGACCCCATGATGGGGTCATTTTTAAATCTTATTTCTTTCTTCTAAAAAGAGTCAAACATAGTAATACCCCAAATAAACTACCTAGACAGTTTGCTAATTCGTCAGCCCATTCTGCACTTCGAGAAGAAGTGAAGTAATACTGTAATAACTCTACAGTGCCTCCCATTAAACTAGCAATAGTAAAGATAAGAATACTTACCCAAATTCTAGACCTATTTGGCTTACTTTTCACTAAATATACAAACCAAATTATGGAAAATACAAAATAAAAAGTAAAATGTGCTACTTTGTCTTTATATGGGATATCAAATCTTGGTGCTTTTGCAATAGTATCACTATCCAACAGGCAACCTGCTAATACAAGACCTGTCCATAGTATTCCTAATACAAAAAAAGTTTTACGCCCCAATCAATTCTTTATATTGTGCATCTGATAATAAAGATGATACTTCATCCATATTAGACACTTTTACTTTAATCATCCATCCTGCTCCGTAAGGATCAGTATTCACTAACTCTGGCTCTGTATCTAAGCCTTCGTTAAACTCGATCACCTCTCCTGACAATGGTAAGAATAAGTCAGAAACGGTTTTTACTGCTTCTACAGTTCCGAAAACTTCATCTCTATCTAAAGTTTGATCCAATGTCTCAACTTCTACATAAACGATATCTCCAAGTTCTCTCTGAGCGAAGTCAGTAATTCCAATTGTAGCAACATCTCCTTCGATAGCTACCCACTCGTGATCTTTAGTGTACTTTAAATTAGCTGGTATATTCATTATAATAAGTTTTTAGCAAATGTATAATATTATTACATAATGTGGAACCAATATCCGTTAATTTCCAAAATTATATCGCATTGTAAAACCTGCTCGAATATTCGTGATTGGATACATAGTCGAAATAACGGCTTTAGAGAATGAATGGTCATAGAAGAAGAGCGCTGTAAGGTTCTTACTCAACATATAGTCTGCTGACAATTTCAACGACCACATATTTTGTCCTCCACCAGTCTGGCTATTTCCATAGTCTAGATAGCGCACTACCGTCTCTCTCTTCGTCAATGTGAAGTCTGCCTTAATATTAATATCACTAGCGATTCTTCCTCCCATTCCATTGTTAGCATACATCGAGTTAAACCCTACGTCTTTGACACGGTACCCCAATCCTAATACAAAGTCATTCCCATTCGTCTCTGTCAATAAATTATTGTCAAAGCTCAACGATAGCATTCTATCTTTTCTCATCTCTAAAGACATTCTGATCGAAGATTTTGTCTCCACTTCAAAACGGATTAAAGGATTAAACTGCTCAAATAATGTAGCATTGTTTACAACATATTCACTAGGGTAATTACCATATTTATTTACTTCATTCGGAGCTTTGTAATACTCCGTATTATAACTGTAAGACCCCAATGTATAAGAGGCTCTATATCCATGGTTAATAGAGAAGTTCTTGAAATTATCTTTAAACCATCCTATTCTCATCAGTCCTCTGTACTTCAAGTTCCAGTTAGGCAAAGGCATTCCTTTAAACAAACCTGTCGAAACCTTATTCGCATCTTTACCTGTATACGCCGCCACAAAAGATGGTAATAATACAGACTGACTTCCTTTACTATACCCGATAGGGAATCCTTCTCTATCTAAGTTGGCAGGATTGGTAATATCAATACCACGCTCTACAGCTAATCTATTTGCTACGATAATACGATTATCCAACATTCTGTCAAAAGTAGCTGAACTCATTAAATCACTACTAGAGAAAGCTGTACTTAACATCACCGTAGACATACTGAAGTTTCCATAACTATAAGGTGCTTGTCCTATATACTCATTGTTCTCTACCACGAATTGTTCTGAATAGTTATCAGACTTCATACGCTCTGCATAAAGATCTATAGTCAAGTCAGGTATTAAAGATATTGAAGCATTCAGATTAAGTGTCTTATTACTAATCGTAGTATAAGGTTGATTCATCTCTGGGTAGTCTGTTAAATACCCTTTGCGAGCAGCATCATATCTAATATCTGCTTGGTTACCGAATACGAACCCTAAATCAGGTTTAGACGTACCAAAGAAACCTACAGTAGGTAAGAAGCCTGGTAACATCGTACCACTATTCTCAGAATAATTAATCTGAATATTTTTTACTGATGTTAATACTCCTATTAATAAATCTTTCGTAGCAGTACCAAATGCAGATGGCTCTCCTTTCTCCTTCTTGTCTTTTTTCTTACTATCTTCTTTCGCTTGTACTACTTTCTGTCCAGGAACGATAGTTGCTTTTTTCGCTTTAGAAGGCGTTCTTCTGCGATCAGAGCTTTTCACTAATCCTAAATAACGATACAAAGTCTCCATACCTAAAGTTGTATTCAGACGTTGTGTTCTCGCATTCTGAATCGTGTTCCCCAAAGAATAATTAATACCGTCTATGTCAATATTAGAATAAGCGTCTGATGCACGTTGCCAGTTAAAACTACCTGTATAAGCATAGTTAGAACGGATAAAAGACAATACTGGAATCTTACTAAAAGGCAATTCATAATTCACTGTTAACTGCTGTGTAAACTGATTAGGCTCACCAATATTAAAGTAATCATCCCATATTGTATTCGTATTATCTACGATTCCATTTACACTGTCATAATAGTTTCGAACGATATTATTACTACCTCCGATATAACTTAGACGAAGAGATTTAGTCAAGTCAAAATTGAATCCAAAGTTATAATTGAAGAAATAGTTTCTTCTATACAATGGATCTAAACCTATCCCTTCTACATCTATTAGTCTAAACTCTTGTCTATTATACTGACGCATAATATTAGAACTAAACGATATATTAGTCGGTAGATAATTAAAGTTAAAGTCTCTCAATAGTCCCCAATATTGCCCTTTCATAAAACCTATGTTTTTAAAAGGCTCTACAGACTTCGTTTCGAAAGCATAAGTATAATCAAGTGATGATCTCACTTGTTGTTCTAACATTGACTCTATTTCAAAATCGTGGTGTCTCACCTCATTATATGAGTGAGATACTGTGATATTCTCTATATCATAGATACGATTCTTTTGTTCTGGTCCTCTCTGCTTATTAACACCGATAAAGTTTATACTCTTACGCTTCGTATAGTCCATCGCTCTCTTCTCCGCCTCTTCTGCCTCAGCTGATGTCTTCGCTCCAGACTTGATATAACTAAGCTTTAAATCAGGATTCATCGGATCGTATTCAGGTGTAATAAATTCTTCACTGATAGCATAATTAAATGGCAGTGTGATTCCCCAACGTTTAGGTAACAGTTGTCCTAAGTTTACATTGGTCATAACACTATACGACTTTCTATCTTCACGACTGCGGTCATGAGGCCCTTGTTCTAATCCTCCAAAACCAATAGTAGACTTCATTCCAGTCAAAGAGATATTGGCAAAGTCAGCTATATTAGCATCAATAGTACCTGTAGCTGCCCATCCTCCTTTATTATCCATGTCTGACATACGTAATTCATCGAACCAAAACTCTCCTGATAAGGCTTCTGCTCCTGGCGAGATATTACGTATCCCTATCATCATCATCCTTACTTTTCCAAAGTTTGGATTTCCTTTTATCCCTAGTCTTACTTTATTAGGCTTATCTCCAGCACTTGGATTTAACTCCTCTTCATTTACATAAAATATCTTAGAACTGTCAAAACCAGGACGAGATACTTCTCCCATCTTCATCACTTTTAACTTTGCAAGTAAGTCTATAGGAAGATTTAGTTCATTCTCTTCCGGCCAAATCGCATCAGGGTTAGTTTCTCCACCATTTGTTATTTTTAATGGTATCTCTACTTCATAGAAGTTCTCAATAACATCACTACCTATACGGATGAATGCTGCCATCTCATAATCTTGTAAACGTCTCGATGTACCACCTTCTAAAGACTCTCCATGGATAAACATTCTCAGTTTTTTATACTGACGCATGTCTACATTAAAGATCTTAAATACTCCTCTAGCATCATTCGAAAGTAAACCTGAAGGATAAGTATTTAAATCTTTTGGATATATTTTTAATGAAAGTGATTGTTCATTCTGATTAATCAATGTATTATTCATATAAACCTGCTCTCTTCTTACTCCAGGAGGAGTTACATAAGGAATAGGTTTACGATCATAATTATCTGTTAAATTCACAGAAGACACATCTATTCCTGTATTAGAGTATTTCTCATCATTAGTTCCTGAATTATCTTCTATAAGGTTTCTATCATATCGCTTCCAATCCGATCGAACCAAGTTTAAAGTTCCAAATCGAAGCGTTACTTGTTTCTCAAAACCTGTAAGATACATTCTCATAAACTTCATTGATCTCGTATCTTCTATAGCTCCTACTTTTTTCCCTTTTGTGTCAATTGGAATTTTGTACTGAATCCATCTTACATCAGATACAGATCCATCAGGTAACTGTACTTTAGTTTCTCTGACATCTGTAACATATTTATCACCTACTATAGTATTAGGCTTCACTTTTACCTTATACTCAAAGTATGCATCAATAGTATTCATGGTATTATCCCCATCGATATCTTCTGCATCAGGTTGATTATTACCTGCTCTCCCACCGCCTGCTGGGCTATTATTCTCTAAACCATTATAATCTCTATAACGCTCTAATATTCCACCTTGAGCATCTAAATAATGTACAAAGTTATCTGCTGCTGGATCGCTAAATCCTGCAAAATCTTTAAAGAAAGCTCTTTCTTCTTCGTCATTTAAACCATCTAAACCTACGTCTTGTAATCTTCTGTTCTCAGCATTATTATCAAAGGCATAAACTAGTGAAGGAGCTGAAGGTACTTTCCCCCAAACAGTATTAATTGTTGTAACAGCATTAGCTCCTGTATCAGGTAGTCCGTTCTCATACTGCTTATGTCCATCTCTTAAAATATCTTCAGAGATAAAACCTAAGTTTAATCTAAGCTCTCCTGTATTCTGAACAGTCAATGCATCACCACTCTTTCCTACATAAGGATCCATTACCCAAAACTCTACAAACTCAATATTCGCTTGTTCAAAGTTGGTAGTCGTTAAACCACGCATAATACCTGCCCAGTTTTTTCTAGGTGTTAAAGAGCGAGGGTTCGTTAGATAACTTCTATTAAAGTTATAAGGTCCTCTCTCCTCTGGATAATAAGTCAAGTCTAGTGTATTAATCACTCGACTCTCTCCATAAGCAATATCTTTGTCAGGGAATAGCTCCTCACTATAAATCCTACGTGTTCTATTAGATGATAAATCGTACTCACTTACCCCATCTGGTTTGCTCCCTACATAAAACGTTGGGTCAATAGAATACCATGACATCTTAGATCTTCTATACCCATCCTCTAAAGAATATGCTGGTAATGTAACAATGTCCTTATCTACATCACTATCCATTTCATTCAGCCCATGGAATCCTACTGGCACACTCGATAACTTCCATGAAAGAGGGGACTTAACATCAATAATAGATTGCATTCCTTCAAAATCATCAATGTAAGAAGTCGCTTCACCATTCATCTGATCTAATTTAGAGGAACCTGGTTTTAAATAAGCAAATTCTCCTCTAAACGAAACTCTAGATTCTACATCTGTATCTATATTAGGTAACTTATTAACCATTCTAGTTAAGAAAGGTACTTCAGTAGAATACTGTGCATTCAATCCCCAGATTGTATTATTCACAGCTTCTTGACCATAACTCGATTTATGAGTAAATGGACGTTCTGACATCTGTAAGAATGTACCTCCTAATATAAAGTCTTTGCTAAACTTATGTTCTACGTGCATTCCGAAGAAACGCTTAGTCTGCTGACCAAACATCGTATTATTCTCTACAGAAACTTCGATCGGTGTATTAGATGCTTGTAGTCCTGGATCTAATATCATCACTCGACCTCTACTGTAATCTACTGTATAATCTACTCCTTCTACTAATACCCTACCTGCTGCTCTTACAATAACTGATCCTGGAGCGACATTAAATGATCCAATAGGAATACCTTCTCCCATTGAACTAGAGAATTTCCCTTTTAACTGGAATTTATTCTTCTCATTTTGGCTTCGTAGAGCTTCTGCTTTAGTAGTACGATACATACTTCTAAAGACATACTTTGATTGGTTTTTATTATATGAACTAGATTCGTTATAATCTTCACTTAACTGATTAGCCGAAAGCTTTTTAAATAAGTGCTCTCCAAAAGGCTCAACAGTCGTAAAAATAATACGACCATACATTGGGTCTATCGTAATCCCATCAAATGTATTGCTGTTGTATTGGTTATTATTATTTCCGTATCCTCCACTGTTGCCATACCCTCCATTATTCCCGTATCCGCCGTTATTTCCAAAACCACCATTGTTTCCAAAGCCTCCATTATTACCGCCATATCCTCCATTACCACCATAGCCACCATTGTTATTATTACCATAACCATTATTCATATTACCTGCATTAGTAGGATCAAACGTGTTTTGCATTCCTCCATTAGGCAAAAAGTCAAAGAAACCATCTCCTCCTTGCTGAGGGTCATTCGTATAATTCAATCGGTCTAAATGGAATACTTTTAATAATGGTGTGCGCTCTACATCTGGAGGCAATGGCTTCCCATCCACAGAACTAATATAATTCAGTGGACTCGGATCTGTATAAAGAATATTGAATCTAAACTTATCTTGTGAGATATACATCGCATTCGGAATCTGATAGATATTCTTCATCATCAGTTTCCATACTGGCTGCCCTACTAAAGTAAAATTACTTTTTAATAGCTTCAGAATAAGCGATTGACTCTGTGGCACATCTGGGTTTGCCTCATCTACACCAGGAGGCAATACCGTCATACCTCCGTCTGTACCAAACTCTCCCACTTGATATATCTTATCTCCAATAGAGTACTGGAACGCTACAGCAAGAACTTCATCATTAGAAAGTTTTTGTTGTAATGATATGTATCCTAACTGAGGATGGAATGTAAACTCATTGGCACTTAACTTACGTGCTCCCTCTAAACGTACAAAATCTCGTCCTTCTTGTACAGATACATTAAATCCACTTGCACCTGATGTGTTTAATCGAATAGAGGAATTTAAATAATTACCCCCAATGTTTCCTGGGTCATATTGGTTATTCGCATTATCAGGATATGCATTAGGCACTCCATTGATAGTAAAGAAATCAGGCTCAGGCTTAGAAACAACATCTGCATTAGGTCTTCCTAATTTATTCTGTCCTTCTCCTAAATCCTGTATAGCTATAATATTACGTGCATTATTACCTGTTTGATTAACGCGTCCATATCGATTCGTTATCCATACTTCTACACGGGTAATTCTTACTCTACTTTTTATAAAAGGATATTTCTCTAAAGCCTCATCATAGTTATTTCTAAAATAATGAGATAAAAAGAAGTGTCTATCCTCATCATAATCTAACGCATCTAATTCGAACTCTTCTAATGTTCCTGCACCGTCAGCACGAATAGAAGTCGTCTGAGACTTCTGCTCTGAGAATACTCCTGTAATAGTGGTTCTACCGAATTGTAATTCTGTCTTTACCCCAAATAAACTCTGTGCTCCTCTAACTAGCGAACCACTAATAGGCATACTTACATTACCTACTTCTACTTTACGTACGATATCATCTTCGTCTGGTGCGAAAGATAATTTCATCATATTCTGGAAGTCAAAAGTAGCCTGGGTATCATAATTAATATTCACAGCTAGTCTAGTACCTACCATTCCTTGTAATCCCATACTAATGCGTTGATTAAAATCAAACGCCATATTCTTACGATTACGCGTAGATACTACAGGGTTATCTTGTTTACTATAACGAACTCCCATATCAAACTCTACAGATCCTGTAGGTTTAACATCAATAGTATTCGATCCAAAAATAGTACTGAACAACTTCGAATTCACATAATAACGCGGTAACATATCACGCTTGATCTCTTCGTTCTCCTCACGTCCATGCATTACATTAAATCGCTGCTGAAAATACTTACGCAACTCTGCACGCATAATAAGCTCTTCAAACTCTTTACGAGTTAATACAAGAGGATAATTAACATTAAATCCGTCAAAGGTTTTAGTAAAGTAGTAACTATCCGTTAAAGGATCATAGGAATATGCTTCCTTAATAAGATTAGGATCAGGTATGACAATTTTCCCAATATCATATTGAGTTTGTAAACTATCAGCTACTTGTTCATCTGGATCTTGAGCATACATACCATGTACGCTCAAAAAAAGAACAACTAGCCAAAAAAAAATTGACTTTGATATAGGAAATTGCCCCCTCAAAATTTATAAGTTTTTTAAAGCTTGCTTAATGATGAATTCAACAGATGCATCAGGTGTTTGCTTCATAATCTTATCAACAACTTTCTCAGCTGATTTACGTACAAAACCTAATACCTCTAAAGCTGATAACGCTTCATCTGCATTTGTATTGTTAATAACAGGAGAAACTTCATCAATATTATACAATTTTATTACCTTTTCTTGTAAGTCAAGTATAACACGCTGAGCAGTTTTAGCCCCAATCCCTTTTACAGATTGGATCGTTTTTACATCAGCAGAAGCAATGGCTTGTAAAAGCTCTTTAGGAGCAATAGATGAAAGCATATTACGCGCAGTATTACCACCAATACCAGATACTGATATCAATAGTTTAAATAATTCACGTTCTATTTTATCTATAAAACCGAACAGAGTATGTCCGTCTTCTTTTATTTGTAGGTAAGTATATAATCTCAAATTTTCTGAGGAACCAATTTGAGAAAAAGTATGCAGGGAAATATGGATAAGATATCCTACTCCCCCGCAATCTATTACCACTTCTGTGGCTGTTTTTTCTACTAGGCATCCTTGAATATGTGCTATCATTATTATATCGAATTTTACTTCAAAAATAACAATAAATATTAACTATTTACTAACAAATAACTAATCGCACAACTACTATTCAGAGTACCAGTATATTATTTCTTTTTGCGATTCTCGCGTACTTGAGCATCTACTACAGCTACAGCTGTCATATTAACCATCTCATCAACACTAGCACCTAGTTGGAATACGTGAACAGCTTTATCTAAGCCTAAAATAATAGGACCAATAGATGTCGCTTTATTCAATTCTTTCAACATTTTATAAGTGATATTAGCAGAATCTAGGTTAGGGAAAATAAGTGTATTTACTTTCTTATCTACTAACTTAGAGAATGGGAATTTATTCTTCAGCATTTCACTATTTAAAGCGAAGTCGATTTGAATTTCCCCATCTACAATCATCTCTGGATGTTGCTCATGTAAGATGCTAACTGCCTCTTTCATTTTTGTTGGAGAAGCATTAGGTGCAGACCCAAAGTTAGCATATGATAACATTGCCACAACAGGTTCCATACCGAACATACGTACAGTCTTCTCTGTCATCACAGCTATTTTAGCTAAATCTTCAGCTGTTGGATCAGGGTTAATAGCAGTATCTGCTAAGAACATTGGCCCTCTCTTCGTCATCATTAAGTTCGTTGTAGCTACTCTACTTACTCCTTGTGCACGAGGTATTAATTCTAAGATAGGTTTAACTACATTAGGATAACTACGAGAATATCCTGTCAACATAGCATCTGCCTGTCCTTCATTCACTAACATAGATGCAAAGTAGTTTCTTTCTAACATTAGTTTACCTGCATCGTATAAAGTAACTCCTTTGCGCTTTCTAGTTGCCCAATAAGCATTAGCAAAAGCAGCTCTTCTTTCTTTTTGCTCATCAGACTTAGGATCAATAATTTCTACATCATCATTAAACTCTATTTCTTTCTTAAGCTCTTGAATAGTTTCTTTATCTCCTAATAAGATTGGAGTCACCATTCCTTCTTCATAAGCAATCTGAGCAGCTTTTAATACATCTAAATGATCAGCTTCAGCATATACCACACGTTTTGGTTCAGTCTTAGCACGGTTGATTAACATACGTACTAATTTATTATCTGACCCCATTCTTTCTTCTAAAGAAGATTTATATTCTTCCCAATCTGTAATTGGAGCAAGTACTATTCCACTTTCCATTGCTGCTTTAGCAACTGCAGGAGGAACAACAGATATAAGTCTTGGATCAAATGGCTTAGGAATAATATACTCTCTACCGAAAGTAAACTTAGTCTCTCCGTAAGCAATATTTACTTGTTCAGGCACTGGCTCTTTAGCTAACTTCGCTAAAGCTACTACAGCAGCCATCTTCATTTCTTCGTTAATCTTAGTAGCACGTACATCTAATGCTCCTCTAAAGATATAAGGAAAACCTAATACGTTATTAACTTGGTTAGGGAAGTCAGAACGACCAGTGGCCATAATAACATCCTTACGTGTAGAAGTTGCAAGATTATAGTCAATTTCAGGTCTTGGATTAGCCATCGCGAACACGATTGGGTTATCTGCCATCCCTAAAAGCATTTCTGGTTTTAATACATCCGCAGTAGACAATCCGATGAATACATCAGTTCCTTTTAAAGCATCTGTCAAAGAGATATCATTATCAACAGCGAACTCTCTTTGTAAATCTGAAATACGTGTATCGTCTTTCTTTAAAACACCTTTACTGTTAAACATTTTTATGTTTTCTTGTTTAACACCAAAAGCTACATATAACTTAGCACATGCGATAGCAGCTGAACCTGCACCTGAAACTACCATCGTAATTTCTTCCATCTTCTTACCAGCTAACTCTACTGCATTTAGCAGAGCTGCTGCTGAGATAATAGCAGTACCATGTTGGTCATCGTGCATTACAGGAATATCTAACTCTTCTTTCAATCTTCTTTCGATTTCAAAAGATTCAGGAGCTTTGATATCTTCTAAGTTAATTCCTCCAAAAGTTGGAGAAATGTTTTTTACAGTTTCGATAAACTTATCTACATCAGTAGTATCTACCTCAATGTCAAAAACATCAATATCAGCAAAAATCTTAAACAGCAATCCTTTTCCTTCCATTACTGGCTTAGATGCTTCAGCTCCGATATCTCCAAGTCCTAGTACTGCAGTACCGTTAGAGATAACAGCAACTAAATTTCCTTTTGCTGTATATTTATATACATTATTTACATCGCTTGCAATTTCCAGACAAGGCTCTGCTACACCTGGTGAATATGCTAAGGCTAAGTCTCTTTGTGATGAATACTTCTTCGTAGGAACAACTTGTATCTTACCAGGCGTTGGTTCAGCATGGTATTTAAGTGCTTCTCTACGTAAACTATCTTTATTCATATATTTACATTTAACGTGATGAACAAAGATAACCTTTTTGTAATATAATTCGGATTTACGAAATTCACTCCCCTAAAAATTGCATATTTCTCAACAAGCCCTCATATTTCGTCCTTTTAATTGCGGATTTTTTAAAAATTTCATTAAAAGTCTCCTTCGTAAGTTCTTTCCATTCGTGCTTTGAATACTCTATTAACGCATTATTAGGAATAAATCTCTGCTCTTTATGGGGAGCTGCAAAGCGATTCCACGGACAAACATCTTGACACACATCGCAACCAAACATCCAATTATCTAATTTCCCACTAAATTCACTTGGAATATCATCTTTCAATTCTATGGTGAGATAAGAAATACATTTACTCCCATTAACAATATAAGGACTTTCAATAGCTTCTGTAGGGCAAGCATCTATACACTTGGTACACGTTCCACAATGATCAGTAGTAGGGCCATCTTCTTCTAACTCTAAATCAATTATTAATTCAGCAATAAAAAAGAAAGAACCACTTTTCCGATTAATCAAATTGTTATTCTTACCTACCCATCCCAAGCCAGCCTTAGCTGCCCATGCTTTATCTAAGACTGGTGCAGAATCAACAAATACCCGTCCATCTACAGCACCTATTTCACTTTCTATAAAGTACAGAAGCTCTTTCAGCTTATCTTTTATCACATGGTGATAATCATCTCCATAAGCATACTTAGATATTTTATAACTATCGCTAATCTGTCTTTCTTCTGGGTAGTAATTTAAAGTTAATGAAACCACGCTTTTTGCTCCTTCTACAAGTAATCTAGGATCAAGACGTTTATCAAAATGATTCTCCATATAAGACATCTGCCCATGCATTTGTTTATTCAACCACTGCTCTAAACGAGGAGCCTCTACTTCTAAGAAATCCGCTTTAGAAATACCACAAGACGAAAAGCCAAGGCGTTTGGCCTCGGCTTTTATAATATTAGAATATTTACTTTTATTTTCAATCATTTAATCACTTCTATGACCACTACATATCAAAAAGCCCACCTTGTGGATGAATTCTTTCTCTACCTAGGTGTTTATAGGCTTTGTCAGTTACCTCACGCCCTCGAGGAGTACGCACAATAAAACCTTCTTGAATTAAATAAGGCTCGTAAACTTCCTCTATTGTTTCACCATTCTCAGAAACAGCAGTCGCTAAGGTAGATAGTCCTACAGGCCCACCTTTAAACTTATCAATAATCGTACTCAATATCTTATTATCCATCTCATCTAATCCAAAAGAATCTACATTCAATGAATTCAAAGCGTATTTTGAAATCTCAATATCTATATCACCATTTCCTTTTATCTGAGCAAAATCACGTACACGTCTTAGCAACGCATTAGCAATACGAGGTGTTCCTCTACTTCTTCCCGCTATCTCTATAGCAGCTTCTAGGTCTATATGAACTCCTAATATAGAAGCACTACGTTCAATAATAGTCGCTAATAGTTCCTTATTGTAATACTGAAGGCGACTTTGAATACCAAAGCGAGCACGCATTGGTGAAGTCAATAAACCAGAACGAGTAGTCGCACCTACTAATGTAAAAGGATTTAAATGAATCTGAACCGTACGTGCATTCGGACCAGACTCTATCATAATATCAATCTTAAAGTCCTCCATAGCAGAATACAAATACTCTTCTACTATAGGGCTTAAACGATGAATCTCATCAATAAATAAAACATCACGTTCCTCAAGATTAGTTAATAATCCAGCTAAATCACCTGGTTTATCTAAAACTGGCCCAGAAGTAATCTTAATTCCCACATCAAGTTCATTAGCTAAAATATTAGCTAACGTAGTCTTACCAAGTCCTGGAGGTCCATGAAACAAAGTATGATCTAAAGCTTCTCCCCTTTGATTAGCAGCTTCAACGAAAATCTTTAAATTCTCTAATACCTGATCTTGCCCAGCAAAATCATCAAAAGACAGCGGGCGTAACTTCTTCTCAACATCTAATTCATCAGAAGAAAAGTGCTTATTAGTTGGGTTTAAATTCTCATTCATAGTACAAATATAATTCAAATATCAGAGTCTACACTAACAAAAAAAGTCATCCTTTCGGATGACTTTTTAATATCTATAAGAAATATAATCTTAGTGATGTAATTCCTCTTCACCTGCAACGAATGGCATGTTTTGAGGAGCGTAATCTTCTGGTAATCCAGGTTTACTATAGTCATAAGGCCATCTGTAAACAACTGGTAATTCACCAGGCCAGTTACCATGAATATGTTCAACTGGTGTAGTCCACTCAAGAGAGTTACTTCTCCAAGGGTTCTGAGTAGCTTTCTTACCATAGAAAATACTATAGAAGAAGTTCCATAAGAACACTAATTGGAAAGCAGATCCTACTAAAGCGAATACTGTAATTAACACGTTTACATCGTAGAACTCATCAAATAATGGGAATGCAGTATTTGAATAATAACGACGTGGTAAACCAGCTAATCCGATGAAGTGCATTGGGAAGAATACTCCGTAAGCACAAACTGCAGTTACCCAGAAGTGGATATAACCTAAGTTTTTGTTCATCATACGTCCAAACATTTTAGGGAACCAGTGGTAGATACCAGCAAACATTCCGTAAAGAGCAGAAATACCCATTACTAAGTGGAAGTGAGCAATAACGAAATATGTATCGTGAACGTTGATATCTAATGTTGAATCTCCTAAAATAATCCCTGTTAAACCTCCTGTAATAAACGTAGATACGAATCCAATACAGAATAACATTGCAGGGTTCATTTGGATATTACCACTCCAAATTGTAGTGATATAGTTGAATGCTTTTACTGCTGAAGGAATTGCAATCAACAATGTAGTAAATGTAAATACAGATCCTAAGAATGGGTTCATACCAGATACGAACATGTGGTGTCCCCATACAATTGTTGATAAGAAAGCAATACCTAAGATAGAAGCAATCATCGCACGGTAACCGAAAATTGGTTTACGAGCGTTACAAGCAATAATTTCTGACGTAATACCCATCGCTGGTAAAATTACGATATATACCTCAGGGTGACCTAAGAACCAGAATAAGTGCTCATATAATACAGGAGATCCTCCTTGGTAATGTAATACCTCACCAGCTAAATAAATATCTGATAAGAAGAATGATGTTCCAAAACTTCTATCGAATAACAATAATAAAGCTGCTGATAATAAAACTGGGAATGATACGATACCAATAATAGCTGTAGTAAATAAAGCCCACACTGTTAATGGTAATCTTGTCATAGACATTCCTTTAGTTCTTAAGTTAATTACTGTAGCAACATAGTTTAACGATCCCATTAAAGAAGATGCGATAAAGATTGCCATAGATACTAACCATAATGTCATCCCCATTCCTGAACCAGGAATAGCCTGTGGTAATGCACTCAACGGAGGATATACTGTCCATCCAGAAGATGCTGGTCCTCCTTCTACAAATAATGAAATAATCATTAATACTGCAGAGATGAAGAATAACCAATAAGATAACATATTTAAGAATCCTGAAGCCATATCACGTGCTCCAATCTGCAATGGAATAAGTAAGTTCGAGAACGTACCACTTAATCCAGCAGTTAAAACGAAGAATACCATTATGGTACCATGCATCGTTACTAGGGCAAGATAAGCATCATTTTTCATAACTCCATCAGGAGCCATTTTATCACCTAAAAACCATTTGAATACTGTGAAAGATTCTTCTGGCCAAGCAATTTGCATTCTAAATAACAGAGACATTCCAATCCCGATGATTCCCATAATAATACCTGTAATCAAGTATTGTTTAGCAATCATCTTGTGGTCTAAACTAAACACATATTTAGTAAAGAAGTTCCCTTTATCGTGATGATCATGATCATGTGAGTGATCGTGATTGTTTTCGTGTCCTTCTACTGACATAGTTATAGATTGATTTTAATATGTGAGTTTTATTTTCCTACTTGAGCGATAGCTTCAGTTTCAACTTCTTCAACTGCTGCAGGAACTTCCTCTACTGCTGGAGCAGGTGTGTTGCTAGCTTTTTCAGCAGCAACTTGCTCTTTTAATGTAGGAAGCTCTTTTAACCAAGATTCGAATTCTTCAGGAGTCTCTACAACAACTTTCATTTGCATGTTATAGTGAGAAGCTCCACAAATCTTATTACATAAAATTAAATAATCAAATGAATAAGGTTCTAATGCCTCTTCTCCTTTAGCGATTAACTCTTGGCTTCTTTCAGCTCTAATATCGTTAATATTACTAACTTTTTTTACAATCGCCTCACGCTCTCTCATTTCTGCTGTAGTAACAGTAGGAACGAAAGCAAACTGAGTAACCATACCAGGAACACAGTTCATTTGTGCTCTAAAGTGAGGTAAGTAAGCTGAGTGAAGTACGTCTTGAGAACGGAATTTCAATACTACTTTTTTACCTTTTGGTAAGTGTAATTCTTTTGCCATTTTATCATCAGCAGCATTCGGGTCAGACATATCTACCCCTACTAAATTGATACCTTCTATAAAACGAACGTTAGCTTTACCTAAAGTGTTATCTGTTCCAGAGTAACGAACATCCCATCCGAATTGTTTAGCATATACTTCAACAATAAGAACGTCTTCTTCTTCATCTACAAACATAATATCATTCCAAGCAAATAATCCATAAAGAATTAAACCTGATAATGTAATTACAGGAATAATTGTCCAAAGAGCTTCTAACTTATCATTATCTGAATAGAAACGAGCTTTTCTACCGTTTATTCCACGTCCTTTGAATGCAAAGTAGTGTAATAAGAACTGAGTAAAAATTTGAACAACAAAAATTAACCCCATTGAGATCCACATTAAATTGTCAACCTCTTTTCCGTGCTCTGACGCAGGGTTATCCATCAAAGGAAAGCTTCCATACTCAACTAAACAGAAGATAGTAAAGATATAGATGAATCCTAAGAAAGCGAAAGTCAAATAACCATTGATGTTATTATCCTTCTCATTAGCGATCTCTGTAGAAATATCATCAGGGTGAGAACCTACTTGAGTTAAATCAAATATTTTCGTCAATTGCCATACAGCAACTCCTAATAATACAACCGCAGCTAATATTAATAAACTTGTCATTTGTTTATTTTTAAATATTAATAGTGAAAATGTTTACTCTCTTCAATCAATGGGTTATTCTTAGCTAATAATGGCGCTTTAGCAATTGCACTAAATCCTACATAGATAAATAATCCGATGAAGAAAATAAGTGAAGCTATCTCAGAAACACCAATAAACCAAGAACCTCCAACTGTACCAGGAGAGATCATCATAAAGAAGTCAATATAGTGACCTACGATGATACAAGATCCTGCCATTACAACAATCCAAGTTAAACGTTTGAAATCTGTATTGATCAATAATAATAATGGCAATAAGAAATTCAATACTAACATTCCGAAGAATGGTAAGTTATACTCTTGAATTCTGAAGATGAAGTAAGTTACCTCCTCTGGAATATTAGAATACCACTGTAACATGAATTGAGAGAACCAAAGATAAGTCCAGAATATACTTAATCCAAACATAAATTTAGCTAAATCGTGAATATGACTAGTATTAACATATTCTAAGTATCCTTTGTTCTTTAAATAAAGAGTAACAAAAGCGATAGTTGTAATAGCTGTTACGAAGAAACTAGCGAATACATACCATCCGAATAATGTACTATACCAGTGAGTATCAATCGACATAATCCAATCCCAAGATGCCATAGACTCAGTAACAATAAAGAATACTAAGAAAGCAGCTGAAGCTTTAAATATCTTTTTGTAGTAAGTTTGATCACCACTCTCATCTAAAGCTAAAGATTGTTTACGAGCATAAATTCTATAAAAGTTCCATCCTGCTAAATAGATAACTGTTCTAATTAAGAAGAAAGGCACGTTTAAGTATCCAGCTTTTCCTTGAATAATTGGATCTGCATCAACTACTGCTTGGTCAGCCCAAATAAACAAGTGGTTTCCTCCCAATACAGAAATTAATAAAATCACGAAGAATATAACTGATCCTGGTAATACATAAGCAGATAATCCTTCCATTACTCTAAATAATACTGGAGACCATCCAGCACTTGCAGCATTGTTAATAGCATAAAAAGTTAAAATACCTACAGCTACTAGCATAACGAAAATACAAGCTACATATAACGCTGTCCAAGGTTTATTTTGCATTTGACCAAGAACATGTTCTAAATGTTTTTGATGTTCAGCATGATCAGCGTCAGACACAGAGTGGTCTGCAGCGGATACATGATGCTCACCACCATCGTGATGAGCTTGCTCAGTTAAGATCTGCTCTACTTCAGCAGTTGTCTTAGGGGCACTGAAGAAACCATACGCAATCCCTACAAGTCCAAGAACCATAAGGACGATTGCAAAAGTCTTCAAATTTTTTGAAAATGTGTACATATCTAAACTTTCAAATAAGTTTTACAATTTATTATTCTGATTTCAATTTTAATACGTAATCTGTAACTAACCAACGTTCGTGTTGAGTCAATTGATTAGCATGAGATCCCATTGAATTCAAACCATAAGTAATTACGTGGTAGATTCCTCCTTCTGTAAGTTCTCTATCTTTATAGTTAGGAACCCCTAAGAATTTTTCTTTTTTCACTAAATTACCTTTTCCATCCCCAGCTCCTCCGTGACAAACTGAGCAGTAAATTGTATATAACTCTTTACCTTTTTCTAAATCTTTCTCCTCAGCAGATAATGGTGATTTTAGATTTAATCTAGCCATTGCTAAACCTTCTGGAGTATTATCATACTCCTCAGGTGAAAATCCGCGTGGTATAGATCCTTCAGCAGGTAATTGACCTTCTTTACCATTTTTAAAAACTGTAGTAGGAACTTCAGAATATGTCTCATATGCCGATGATTCGTACATATTTGGCATGAATTGATAGTTTGAACGTTCTTTATTAAAACAAGAAGTAGTCAAAACTGATACCCCTACTAAAGCTACTATTTTATATATCGTTTTCATTCTACAATTGCTTTTCAATTACTTTAACTTCAACTGCTCCCGTTTGTTTGAAGAACTCAATCGCTGCTGCTTCATCAGTTTTCAAAGCTACTTCCATTAAGAAGTGATCATCTGTAGTTCTTACATCAGGATTTTCAGCTTTCTTGAAAGGCCATAATTTACTTCTCATAAAGAAAGTAAGAACCATTAAGTGAGCTGCAAATAATACAGTCATCTCAAACATAATTGGAACGAACGATGGCATATTCTGAATGAAGCTAAAACTTGGTTTACCTCCAATATCTTGTGGCCAATCTACAATCATAATATAATACATCATGAATGTACCGAAAGAAAGTCCAACTAAACCATACAAGAAAGCACAGATAGCTAATCTTGTAGGTTTTAATCCCATAGCCTTATCTAGACCGTGTACTGGGAATGGTGTATAGATTTCTTCAATATGATGATGAGCATCTCGTGTTTCTTTTACAGCATGTAACAACACATCATCATCGTTGTATAGTGCGTGAATTACTTTATTACTCATAATATATTAATGATTTAAAGATTGATGATTCTCTTTGCTGTCTCTTTCTTTTTTGTAAAACTCTCCTGAAGATTTCAAGATTGTTTTTACCTCTGCTTGCGCAATTACAGGGAAACTTCTTGAATATAATAAGAATAATACGAAGAAGAAACCGATTGTACCGATGTAAATACCAGCATCTACGAATGTAGGTTGGAACATTGTCCATGAAGATGGTAAGTAATCTCTGTGTAATGATGTAACGATAATTACGAAACGCTCAAACCACATCCCCACGTTTACTACTAAAGAAATAACAAACGATGCTAAGATATTAGTTCTAATTTTCTTGAACCACATTACCTGTGGAGAAATTACGTTACAAGTCATCATTAACCAGTAAGACCACCAGTAAGGTCCTGTTGCACGGTTTAAGAAAGCGTACTGTTCATACTCTACTCCTGAATACCAAGCAACCCATAACTCAGTAATATATGCTACCCCAACGATAGAACCAGTGATCATTACAATAATGTTCATTAACTCTATGTGCTGTACAGTAATATAATCTTCTAAGTTAGAAACTTTTCTCATGATGATAAGCAGGGTATTTACCATTGCGAATCCAGAGAAGATAGCCCCTGCTACGAAGTATGGAGGTAAGATTGTAGTGTGCCATCCAGGGATAACTGAAGTAGCAAAGTCAAAAGATACAATCGTGTGTACAGAAAGTACAAGAGGAGTAGCTAAACCAGCTAATACTAATGAAACTTCCTCAAAACGTTGCCAGTCTTTTGCACGACCTGACCAACCAAATGATAAGATTGAGTATATTCTTTTTGTAAATGGCGTTATAGCTCTATCACGTAACATAGCGAAGTCAGGTAGTAAACCAGTCCACCAGAAAACTAATGATACTGATAAATACGTAGAAATCGCGAATACGTCCCATAATAATGGTGAGTTAAAGTTAACCCATAACGATCCGAACTGGTTAGGAATAGGTAATACCCAGTATGCTAACCATGGACGTCCCATGTGAATGATAGGGAATAAACCAGCCTGAACTACTGAGAAAATTGTCATTGCCTCAGCAGAACGGTTGATCGCCATTCTCCATTTTTGTCTAAATAATAATAATACTGCAGAAATTAACGTACCAGCGTGACCGATACCTACCCACCAAACGAAATTGGTAATATCCCAAGCCCATCCAATGGTTTTATTTAATCCCCAAGTTCCAATACCTGTACCTACAGTGTAAGCCATACAACCTACTCCCCATAGAAACGCTAATAAAGCTAAAGTAAAAACTCTCCACCATAGTTTATTCGCTCTCCCTTCTACAGGTCTAGCCACATCCACAGTTATATCGTGATATGATTTCTCACCAATAACTAAAGGTTTTCTAATGGGTGCTTCGTAATGTGACGACATAATCCTTTATATGTTTCTTTAATTAATAATTCTTTTAACTAGATATTTCTAACCTTAACGTGATAGAATACATTTGGTTTTGTTCCAATGTGCTCTAATAAATGGTAAGCTCTATCTGACTCAGCTAATTTAGTAATTTCTGACTCTTTATCATTTACATCACCAAATACCATCGCTCCACTTGAACAAGCTGCAGAACATGCAGTTTCAAATTCATTTGGACGAATTGCTCTACCTTCATTCTTAGCTTTTAAGATTGTAGATTGAGTCATTTGGATACATAATGAACATTTCTCCATTACCCCTCTTGAACGAACTACAACGTCTGGGTTTAATACCATACGTCCTAAATCATCATTCATGTTGTAATCGAAAGCATCGTTCTGAGAATATAAGAACCAGTTGAAACGTCTAACTTTGTAAGGACAGTTGTTTGCACAGTATCTTGTACCAACACAACGGTTATAAGCCATATGGTTTTGTCCTTGACGACCATGAGATGTAGCAGCTACTGGACACACAGTCTCACATGGAGCGTGATTACAGTGTTGACACATTACAGGTTGGAAAGCCACTTGTGGGTTTTCAGCTGGATGTTCTAATTCTTGGAACACTTCACGGTATTCTCCGAATCCACTTGCATTAACTTTTTTCTCGATATCTCCTGCGAATGTATCTTCTGAAGAATAGTATCTATCGATACGTAACCAGTGCATATCTCTACTTCTTCTCACTTCTGACTTACCTACTACAGGTACGTTATTTTCAGCGTGACAAGAGATAACACAAGCACCACATCCAGTACATGCATTTAAATCAATTGATAAGTTGAAGTGATGTCCAACTGATCTATCAAATGATTCCCAGATATCAATAGTAGAAGCTTGTACAGTCTGGTGATCGTAAGAAACCACAGGTTTAATATTCCAGTCTTCAGCATCTTTTGTATTGAAGATCTCTAATGTAGTATCTTTTAAGATATCACCTCTACTCATTAAAGTGTTTTGTAACTGAACACAAGCGAACTCGTGATCACCACCTACTTGAGTAATTGCAGCACCTTGTACTCCATTACAGTCTTTGTATAATGTGTAAGCATTAACACCTACTTGCATTTCTTCTTTTAATGCAGCTTTTCTACCGTAACCAAATGCTAAACCGATAGTTCCTTGAGCTTGTCCAGGTTGGATAATAGCAGGTACTTTCTCTAATTTAACACCGTTAGCTTCGATAGTTACATAGCTACCATTAAGACCACCATTAGCAACGTGGTAGTTCTTGATTCCTAATGACTCAGCATCAGCTTGAGCTACAGTTACGTAGTTATCCCAAGATACACGAGTAATAGGGTCTGGGAACTCTTGTAACCATGGGTTATTAGCTTGTTGTCCATCTCCCATACCAGTTTTAGTATAGAATACTAACTCTAAACCATCTACTTTCTTAGCAGAAGCTAAAGCAGATGCAGCAGCTGAAAAATCAGCAGAAGCACTTACTTTAGAGTTTGTTCCAACAACAGCAAAACCATCGTGTACTAATTGATTCCAAGTTTTATCAGCTACATAAGACTTACCTACATTCTTAACATAGTCATAGTATGCAGTATTGCTTCCTGACCATAATAATAATGAATCTTGTAATTGTCTAGTATCAAATAATGGGCGGATTGTAGGTTGAGTTACAGAGTAGTGACCTTTTCTGATCATTACATCTCCCCAAGACTCTAAGTAGTGTGGAGCTGCAGCAGCAACAGTAGAAAGTAAAGCTGTTTCATCTTCTTTCAATGAGAAAGAAACTGAAGTTTTTACTTTTTTCAATCCTTCTACGAAAGCAGCAGAATCAGCTAAAGTATACACTGGGTTAACACCTGACATAATCAACGTGTGAACTTTACCAGCGTTCATATCTTTTACTAATTGTCCTACTTGAGTAGCATTACCTTGTCTAACATATTTTGTTTGCTCTGGTAAGAAAGCTTCTGACTGTAACGCTTCGTTGATTGCAAATACTAATAATTGAGCATTTACATCATCAAGACCTGTTACAACAACTCCTTTATTTCCAGCAGATTTAAGTTGACTAGCTGCTTTTTTAATAGCATCTTCGTACTTATCTACAGCTGGAGCAGAAGCACTTCCTCCTACGATAGCACTGTATAACTTAACTAAAGCAGCTTTTTGATTAGCTACAGTTAATGGAATTCTCACGTCAGCATTAGCTCCTGATAAAGACATATTTGCCTCCATTTGGATATGCTTAGACATTTTTCCATTTTTAGGAATACGTTTTTGAGCATAAGCTGAATCGTATCCTCCACCTTGCCAATCTCCTAAGATATCAGCACCTACAGAAACGATTACATCAGCAGCACCGAAATCGTAATCTGCTAATCCACGTACACCATAAGCCTTCTCATAAGCATCTGCAGCAGCAGATGAAGATACAGCATCATATACAACGTGTTTAGCTGTTGGGTTAGCAGCGATAAACTCTGCTATAATTTTATCAGTAGATGGGCTAGCCATTGTATTCGTTAATAATACAACGTTTCCTCCATTTGCTTTTGCATCTTGTAGACTTGCTCTAACTTTTGCATCTACTTCATCCCATGAAGCACTTTTACCACTGATTTTAGATCCTTTCAAACGAAGGCTATCATACATTGATAAAACTGATGCGTTCACACGAGCGTTAGCTCCTGAGTAAGCATTAGCTAGTCTGTTATTATCAACTTTGATTGGACGCCCCTCACGAGTTTTGATCAGAACGTTTACAAAGTCAAATCCATCAGCAATAGTCGTTGCATAATAATCTGCAACACCAGGAATAATCTCTTCTGGCTGTACTACATACGGAATAGATTTCACAACAGGTCCCTCACATGCAGCTAAAGTTGCTGCTGCAGTAGAAAAACCTACATATTTCAAAAAGTCTCGACGAGTAGTTGATGAAGAAGACAATTTACTTTGATCTCCAAGAAACTCATCAGTAGGAATTTCTTCAACAAACTCATTGTTTCTTAGCGACTCAACAATAGAACTATTTTCATTCAGCTCCTCAACACTTTTCCAGTATTTTTTGTTTGATGCCATTGTATATATATATTAGCTTCTTATTCTTAATTTATTAATAGTGACATTTACCACACTCTAAACCTCCCATTTGAGCTACAGTCAATTTCTCAACTCCGTACTTCTCTGATAATTCTTTATGAATTTTAGCATAGTACTCATTGCTCTCTAACTTAACGTCAGTTTTTCTGTGACAGTCAATACACCATCCCATTGTTAATGGAGAGTGTTGTCTCATAATTTCCATTTCTTCAACTGGTCCGTGACAAGTTTGACATTCTAAACCTGCAACATTTACGTGTTGAGAGTGGTTGTAGTATGCGAAGTCAGGAAGATTGTGAATTCTAACCCACTTAACTGGTTTTTCTTTTCCAGTATATTTATTTGTAGAAGGATCCCATCCTACTGCATCGTATAATTTTTGAATCTCTGCAGTATAGAATTCTGGAGTGTACTTACCGTAGTCTTTCCCAGCTTCACCTGTAAACTCATTGATATTCTCATGACAGTTCATACAAACATTCAATGAAGGAATACCTGAAGTTTTACTAGATCTTGCAGCAGAGTGACAGTATTTACAGTCAATACCGTTATCTCCAGCGTGAATCTTGTGAGAGAAGTGAATTGGTTGTACTGGCTCATACCCTTGGTCAACACCTATTTGCATCATCCATCCATACGCGAAGTACGATCCGAATAACACTAATACGATAACAGAAACAATCACTAAAAATTTATTTTTAACGAATGCTGTACACAATGGAATTGATTTACGTACTTCAGGAGTTAATCCATTAACCTCTACTACTTTGTTTAATACTCTCTTAACGAAGAATAGCATAGTTACTAGAAGCATCAATACAACAACTAAAGCCCCTAATACAATAATATTAGAAACACCATCATTGTTAGATTGCCCAGCAGCTCCTCCTGCTACATCACCTGTAGGCGCTGGAGCAGCTTTCTCTTCTGAAGTATAAGCTAAGATATTATCAATGTCTTCGTCTGATAATCCAGGGAAGTCATTCATAACAACCTTATTCCACTCGTTAAACAATTTAACAGCAGCAGCATCTCCAGATTTAATCAATGAAGAACTACTCTTGATCCACTTGTGTAGCCACTCTACATTTCCATCGTGACGATCAACTACTCCACGAAGAGCTGGTCCAGTAGACACTCCATCTAACTTGTGACAAGCCGCACAGTTAGAGTTGAACAATTCCTTACCTTTTGCTACATCTTGAGCAAACGAAATTGTAGTAAACGATAGCATTAACGCTAAACAAAAGAATAAAATCTTTGAAAACGAATTATGGTTACCCACTTTTTTCATAGTTATAAAATGATTTTCAACTAAACTTGGTCTTATTTAACAGCCAATTAGACCGCTATCTTATACACCTTATTTACAAACTCCGACAAAAATACAATTTATGAGTTACTCTTAAAACCTTTACTATGCTTAAAATACAATTTATATACGTTCTAAATAACATACGATTACCTCATTATCAAGATAATTTGTAAATTTGCCATAAACATTATTCATTATGAGATTTTTAAGAAATTTTCTTGTCTTAATTCTAGTTCTATTTACTAATCACGTAATTATAGCTCAATCGTCTAAAACCACTTTAAACGAACCCTCAGCCATAAAAGAACTACTAAATAAGAAGAAAAACACAAATACGTCAACAACTGTTAACGATAAATACAAAATTCAGATTTTTTACGGCAAAAACGCAGAAGCGAGAGTTGCCTTAAACAACTTTAGAAGACTTTACCCAGATGTTAATGCTACGATAATTTATACCAATCCTTCTTACAAAGTTTTAGTAGGAAATTATAAAACTAGACTAGAAGCAGAACGCAACCTGAGAGCTATTCAAAAAGACTTTGAACTCTCACTTTTATTGCGCCCAGGCAAATAAATCACACCATATAATACAAAGGGTTATTAGTTAAATCTAATAACCTTTTTTTAATTAAAAAGAAAGCCCCAACATCACTGTTGAGGCTTTTTATTTATCTGTGATTCTAAGTACACTTTAAGACTTAAATCATTCCGTAATTTATCCAACTAAGTTAATAATCTTACCAGGAACAATAATTACTTTCTTAGGCTCTCTACCCTGAAGTTGAGCTACTGTTCTTTCGTCTGCTAAGATGATTGCTTTAATCTCTTCTTCTGATAAATCTAATGGTAACTCAATCTTAAATCTCATCTTTCCATTAAACGACACAGGATACTCTTTTGCACTCTCTACTAAGTAAGATGCATTGAATTCTGGGAACTCTGCATACGTCACAGATGTAGTATGTCCTAGCATAGACCATAATTCCTCTGCAATATGTGGAGCATAAGGAGATACCACAATTGCTAATGGTTCTAAAATAGCTCTGTGATTACATTTTAGCTGTGACAATTCATTTACACAAATCATAAACTGTGAAACTGAAGTATTGAAAGAGAAATTCTCTATATCCTCAGTCACTTTCTTAATCGTTTTATGAAGTGATTTATACATCTCTGCTGTTGGTTCATCATTCGTCACGATTACACCATTATCATCAGCATATAATCTCCATAATTTCTTTAAGAAACCAGCTACACCTGAGATACCAGCTGTATTCCATGGTTTAGCTTGTTCTAATGGCCCTAAGAACATTTCGTACAGACGAAGTGTATCCGCTCCATATTCATCACAGATATCATCCGGATTCACTACATTGAAGTACGACTTAGACATCTTCTCTACTTCGTGTCCTACGATATACTTACCACTCGCATTTAATACAAACTCTGCATTTGCATAATCAGGTCTCCATGCTTTAAATCCTTCTGTATCTAATTCTGATGAAGAATTAACTAATCCAACATAAGCATATAGCTGTTGAACCTTCTCATCCTTGATCATATCTTTAGAAATGAATTTATTTGTGCCCTCTATTCTATAAACAAAGGCAGAAGTACCTAAAATCATTCCTTGATTAATCAATTTCTTGAAAGGCTCTTCTGTGGGAGCTACTCCCATATCTTTTAAGAATTTGTTCCAGAAACGGCTATATAATAAGTGTCCAGTAGCATGTTCACTACCTCCTATATATAAATCTACATTTTGCCAATACGCTAATGCTTCTGGAGAAGCGATATCTTCTGTATTCTGAGGATCCATATAACGCATCCAGTACCAAGAAGAACCAGCCCAACCAGGCATTGTATTTAACTCTAGAGGGAATACCGTTACCCCGTCTATCTTTTCATTTTCCACTACTTTATTATTAGCAGTATCCCACGCCCATACAGCAGCATTACCTAAAGGTGGCTGTCCATCCTCTGTAGGCAAATACTTTTCTACTTCAGGAAGAACGATTGGCAAGTATTTTTTGTCAATCATCTTAGGAAGGTTATTCACATAGTACACAGGGAATGGTTCACCCCAATAACGCTGACGTGAAAATACTGCATCGCGCAAACGGTAGTTTGTCTTTCCTTTTCCATGTCCTATTTTCTCTAATGCTTCGATAGCCTTAAGAGTAGCTTCTTTAAACCCTAATCCATTTAAGAAATCAGACTCTACTAATAAGAAACCTTCTTTCTCTGCATACGCCTCTTCTGAGATATCTTGGTCAAAGATATTTTTGATTGTAATACCAAAGTGTTTTGCAAAAGCATAATCTCTTGTATCACCAGATGGAACAGCCATTACCGCTCCTGTACCGTATCCAGCTAACACATAATCACCTATCCAGATTTCGATAGGTTCTTTCGTGAACGGATGCTCAGCATACGCTCCAGTAAACACACCAGAGATAGTCTTCACATCAGCCATACGGTCACGCTCACTTCTCTTAGAAGTAGCATCTATATACGCTTCTACAGCTTCTTTTTGTTCTGCAGTAGTAATCTTTCTTACTAAATCATGCTCTGGAGCAAGAGTCATAAAACTCACCCCAAAGATAGTATCAGGTCTAGTAGTGAACACTTCTATTGTATCATCACTTTCTTTTAAGTTAAATACTACAGATGCTCCCACAGATTTCCCTATCCAGTTTCTTTGGCTCTCTTTAATACTCTCTGTCCAGTCGATATCTTCTAGCCCTTGAAGTAGACGTTCTGCATAAGCAGAAATACGCATACTCCACTGCTTCATTTTTTTTCTAACTACAGGATGCCCACCTCTTTCAGACAGACCATCTTTAATCTCATCATTCGCTAATACCGTTCCTAAAGCAGGACACCAGTTTACTTCAGTTTCTGCTAAGTAAGTCATTCTGTATTTTAATAGAATCACCTCTTTCTCATCAGCAGTTAATGCATTCCACTGATCAGCGCTAAAGATCTCGATCGCATCATCAGAAACAGCTTGTACATTTGCATTCCCCTCTTTTTCGAAGATAGCTACTAATGTATCTATAGATTCTGCTTTATCACTTACTTTATTATACCACGAATTGAACAGTTGGATAAAGATCCATTGTGTGTGTTTATAATAATCCGCATTCGAAGTACGCACCTCTCTACTCCAGTCAAATGAAAAACCGATCTTATCTAATTGTTCTCTATAACGATCAATATTTACTTCTGTAGTCACAGCAGGATGTTGTCCTGTCTGGATAGCATATTGCTCAGCTGGCAACCCGAAGCTATCATATCCTTGTGGATGAAGAACATTAAAACCTTTTTGACGTTTATAACGAGTAAAAATATCCGAAGCTATGTATCCGAGCGGGTGCCCCACATGTAATCCTGCTCCAGATGGGTAAGGGAACATATCTAATACGTAATACTTAGGCTTGTCAACATTATTCTCTGTTTTGAAAGTTTGGTTTTCTTTCCAAAATTTCTGCCATTTAGCTTCAATTTCGTTTGGATAATACTTCATACTATTATATATATCAATTTTTATACTTTGGTTAGTTCTTCGATCACACTGTAATAATCTAGAAAACTCATCTTGAATCCTAAATAAACAAAACTAATTTCTAGCACTATTCTAAGTTTGACAAAAAAAACCGTCAATTCAGGCAAAAATAAACTATATTTATAACAATTAGAAAACTTTAATCGTTATTGTCTCAATAAAAACATTTTTGTTTGTTATTTTTACGCACTTAAAATTTGATATATGGCTAGCTCTTATGAAAAATATCAAAAGCGAAAACTAATTTCGTCTTATTTTTCAGTTATACTTAGTATTTTCTTGGTCCTATTCCTATTAGGATCGCTAAGTCTATTCGTTATTAATTCTAAAAAAATCTCTGACAACTTTAGAGAGAATATACCTATGACTATATTCTTTGAGAAGAATACTTCTAAAGCTGAATTAGAGAAATTTGGAAAGAAACTAGAAAAGCACGCTTATATAAAAGAGCATCGTTTCGTATCTAAAGAAGATGCTGCCAAAGAACACCAAGAGACATTAGGTGAAGACTTCGTCGATTACTTAGGATTCAACCCATTACAAGACTCTTACGATATTCACTTAAAAGGAGAATATGTCGTTAATGACAGTATAGAGGTTATCCTTAAAGAATTCAATGCTAATACAGCGATAAGCGATATAAAATATGACAAACAACTAGTAGATTTAGTCAATGAGAATGTAGATAAGATCACGAAGTGGGTGCTTACTATAGCAGCTTTTCTTACGGTTATATCTATGCTATTAATCAATAGTTCTCTACGTCTATTAATTTTCTCTAGCCGTTTTACGATTAAGACGATGCAAATGGTAGGAGCAACAAAGCGCTTCATCAGACGCCCATTTATCAGACATAGTATGAAGCTAGGGCTAATAGGCTCTCTGCTAGCTATCATTGCTATTACTGCCCTAACATTCTATGCAGACAGTAAACTACCTGATCTAAATATCAACCCTAAAGAAGATTATATGCCTCTAGTGATCGTATCCTGTGGAATATTAATCTTAGGAGTGATCATCACTAGTATCAGTACATTCTTTGCAACACAAAGATTCTTAAACCTAAAATCAGACGAACTTTATTAAATATGAAAGATCAAGATCAAAACCAGAATGTACTTCTTTTTACAAAGAAGAACTATATTATACTACTGGTAAGTATAGCTTTAATCGCACTTAGTTTTTTCTTAATGGCTGGTGCTACTAACGATGTTCCTACAGAGTTTAATGAAGACATCTATAGCTTTAGACGTATTCACCTAGCTCCTACAGTATTCTTTATCGGGATAGGGGTAGCAGTTTATGCAATATTTAAAAAAGACAATAAATAATATAACTACATTAAATGGATTTAATACAAGCTATCCTCCTAGCCATAGTAGAGGGATTAACAGAGTATCTACCAGTATCTTCTACTGCACATATGATATTCGTAAGTTCTGCTTATGGTATTCAAGAAGACGAATTCGTAAAATTATTTCAAACAGCTATACAGTTTGGAGCTATTCTAGCCGTAGTGGCACTATACTGGAGAAAGTTCTTTGACTTCAGCAAACTGAACTTCTATAAAAAACTAGTCTTAGCAGTTATCCCTGCTCTAGTATTAGGTAAGCTATTTGACGAAGCCATTGACAAGGTATTAGGAGAGACTATCTATATCGCGATTATGTTGATTATTGGTGGTTTTGTATTAATCTTTATAGACAAATACTTTAAGAACCCTAAGACAGTTCGCGAAGAAGACATTACTGTTAAACAAGCTATTACTATTGGGTTTTGGCAGTGTCTTGCGATGATGCCAGGTACGAGCCGTTCTGCTGCATCTATCATTGGAGGTATGCAACAAGGACTTTCTAGACAAGTAGCTGCAGAGTTCTCATTCTTCTTAGCTGTGCCTACGATGGCAGCTGTGACCGTGTACTCTATTGTACTAAAAAAATATGAATCAGGAAGAATCGGATATGAGATACTACTTGACAATCCTGATAATATGAAGTTATTCTTATTAGGGAATGTTATTGCATTTATTGTATCAATTGTTGCTATTAAATTCTTCATCGGAATCATTAAAAAGTACGGTTTTAAACCTTGGGGATACTACAGAATTATAGCTGGAGCTATACTATTATTATACTTCGGATACCTTAAATAAGAATGATACAATACAATACAGAAGCCTTTCAGAGTGGGCAAATACTATTAATAGACAAACCGCTGCACTGGTCATCATTTCAGGCAGTAAACAAAATTAAATGGCTATTAAAAAAGCACTTTGACTTAAAAAAGATTAAAGTAGGACATGCTGGGACTTTAGACCCTTTAGCCTCAGGACTTCTTATCATCTGTACAGGTAAAGCCACAAAACAAATCAGTGAATTACAGGGACAAATAAAAGAATATACAGGGACGATCACACTAGGGGGTACTACTCCATCTTATGACTTAGAGACAGAGATAGACCAGACCTTCCCTACAGAGCATATTACAGAGGATCTGCTAGAAGAAGCTAGACTATCCTTTATGGGAACTACAGAACAGCGCCCTCCTATCTTCTCTGCGCTTAAGAAAGATGGAAAACGTCTGTATGAGCACGCTCGTAAAGGAGAAGAAGTGGAGATAGCGACTAGACCTATCACCATAGAAGAGTTTGAATTAATGAAGACAGCCCTTCCGAATGTTGATTTTAGAGTCGTGTGTTCTAAAGGAACTTATATCCGCTCTCTAGCTTATGACTTTGGAAACAAAGTAAACTCTGGAGCACACCTAAGCGCCCTACGCAGAACCAAAATCGGAGACTTCGATGTCATCAACGCGGTCACTCCAGAAGAGTTCGAAGAACAGGTATTAAAAGCAATAGCTAACAATATATAATCAAAAAGCTACAAGATATCTTGTGGCTTTTTTGTTTTTCTGTGAAATCGTATTTCTGTAAAACTGTGAAATCGTTTTTTTTATCGTTTAATCTACTATATTAATCATTTAAGTACATGATGCCCAAAGGGCAAAACTGTAAACCGTAAACCCTCTACTGTAAACTGTCAACCAAAAAACTCACACTTTAAGTCCTCGATATTGGTTAGGTGTCATATCAGCATAACGTTTAAAATAACGACAGAACAACGTCGTCTCCTTAAAGCCCAATTCTTCAGATATCTCATTAATACTCATCCTAGAAGACTTCAACAGTGACTTCGCATACAATACAACAGCTTCACTTATCCAATACAGAATAGAATGCCCTGTCTGTTTGCGAATAGTGGTTGTCAAATAAGCAGTCGAAATACTTAATCTATCCGCATAAAAACTTACCGCCTTCTCCCTCTTATAGTGTTTATACAGCAACACAAAGAAATCCTCTGTAATACACTCTGCACGACTACTACTTTTTGCCTTAGATTTCAAGGTTTTCATTAATTGACTAATCTGAATAATCAATGCATAAAGCAAATGTTCTAACACATCATGCGGAGTAAAATTAACTGTATCATAATAGCATTGACTGATTAGCTTATAAAGCCTCTTTACAACACTATAATTTGCTTCATTTAAAGTAATCACTGGAGATTTATACAGCTGTAGATCAATACTAAAATCGTGTATCAAAGCGAGTGGAGCCACAAAGTCAAAAGTAAACATGATAGACTTCATCTTTAGATCTTCTGTAAAACTAATCGGCACCACTATAGCATTAGGAGGCAGTACGATTAGCATTCCTTTCTTTAGATGATATTCTCTCAAATTAATACTTACTTGTGCCTCACCAGCTGTCACTAATCCAATAACACAAGCATCTATACTATGAGGAATAAACGCAAAATAGTCTTTTATATCTTCCTCTCCATTTGTTATAAAGACGCCAGACGCAGTTAGATCTGTATGATTCTTTATTATCGAATTAAAACTATATCTCTCTATTTTTTTCATCCTACTCAAGTATAAATCCCATAACTACAAGATAACAAATTGCACATTATTAACCATTATATTGTGCATTTCTTTTCTAATCATCATCTTAATTTTGTATTACAAATCATTTAAACACATAGCTATGAACAACTTAAAGAAAAGAGGAAGAATTATCCAAAAACAAAGGATAAAAGTCTACGAAATAGCAGATAATGTATTCGCTGCTATATCACCATACAGAGGAATAAGTTGGGCTAATGCTGGTTTCATTAACCGTGGAAAAGGTCTGGTATACGATACGTTCTTTGACCTATTTCATGCACAAGAAATGAAAGAGGCATATACCGAAATAAGTAATAATAAAACTCCTGCTTATGTAGTAAACTCTCACTACAATAGTGATCATACATGGGGAAACAAGGTATTTGAAGACTCGTGTATCATTATGCACCACAACGCAGTACAAGAACGTCTCACAGAGAATATTCAATGGATGGATGCTGTTATTAAACGCGGTAAAGACTCATTAGAGTCTACTATTGGGGAGCGCTTCTTCGCTGCCGAATTCGAAGGTTTTGATTTGACAGGAGTTGAATGGATAAATCCAGATATACAAATAACTGATGACACGGTAATCAACCTTGGCAACACTGAGTTACAATTACTAAATGTAGCTCCATCCCACTCTAATAGTGATGTACTATTATGGATGCCAAAGGAGAAAGTACTCTTCGCAGGAGATGTGGTATTCAATGGCTGCTCTGCTTACAGTGAAAAAGGTATCATAAATTGGGTAAAAGTATTAGATCGCATCATCAATGAGATCAAACCCGAAATAGTAGTTCCTGGTCATGGCGCTATATGTGGCGTAGACTTTGTACAAGAACAATACAGTTATCTCATGAATATTCTAGAGACCATAGATAAACACTACACGGAAGATATTGATGCTCTGACTATGTCTAAACTAATCGACATCACTCCTTTTACTCATTGGATACAGCCAGAGCGTATCTATGCTAGTGTAGATGCTATCTTAAAAGGCAAACGCAATCAATCTGCAATACCTAACTGGAATGAAATGCCAGAAAAACTGAAACTAATGCAGGCGTATCAAAAAGAAAAATATGGAGACAGCCTAATAAACTGGAATCCTAAGTCTACATGGGAACGCGAGTATTATGAGATATAATAAAGAATGAAGAACACTTCACTTAATTAGAAATTAAGGATATTTATCTTCGCCATAATGTACTTAAATGACGAGACAGACTAACTATTGATATGATAGGCTAAGTGACTTATATCTAATCTCTAGTTTATATCTTTGGAAGCAAAGTAACCCCTGAAGTACCTCTGAGCGCCTTACCCAAAAGCAAAATCAGAGGCTTCGATGTTATCTACGCAGTCATTCCAGAAGAGTTCGAAGAACAGGTATTAAAAGCAATCGCTAACAATATATAATCAAAAAGCTACAAGATATCTTGTGGCTTTTTTTGTATCGTATCGTTTACGCCTATTGTATTTCTAAGCCTGCGAAGAATCTCATGCTTATTGTCGAGGATTTATAATCCGTGACTTACACTACTCCACTCCCAATATCCATTCTGAGCCTGCGAACACCCCCATCCTACACATCCGTTCTCGTTGTCCTTCTGAGCTTGCGAAGAATCTCATTCTACATGATTGTAGAGTTACGTGTGAGACCCTTCCTATCGTCAGTGTGACATAGATAACGAATAAGCAACCTTAAATCAGTGACTTACAGAATTAACTCAATAGACTCGTTGGCGCGGATTTATAATCCGCGACATCACATTACCCAAAAATTTAAAAACACTTTTTCTTCTTTTCGCTCTTATTACAGCCAAAAAACAAGAATACCCTCTCTAATTTCTCTTATTTCCTTCACTTGTCTCCACTTGAAGAAAACCAATCCTGCTAAAAGGTTCCTTTTTTCTAATTTTTTTTAATTGCATAAAAACATTATAGATTGTATATCAGTCATTTATTAAAAACAGAAATCACACCAACCATTTGACAAAGTCAGTAAAACTGAACCATAAGAGCCTTTTCTTGGGCAATTATAGGACAATACTAGGATGATAACGGGGTTAAAGCAACTTTTGCTCAATAATAGTCCTTTTATACTTCTTCTATTCTTCTTTTATGAAAACGATAGGTGATTATAAGATATTCAAAATAAGCTCTATAGAAGGCGAAATCATTCGCTTTGATATTCTTCATTTCATGTCCTCATTTTTATAAAGTGTGATGTACATTAGGACAACTTCTTTTATCGATTGTTTGAACAGTTAAATAATCATATATCAGTATTTTATATCTTGTAATAACCAAAAAACGAGATAATCATGGCAGAAATCAAAGAAGGAATATTAGGCGCTGTAGTAGGAAAGGTAGGAACCGTAGTGGGCGTACTCTGGAGAGGGAGAAATATACTCCGCGCTAAGCCGCTAAAATCAAGTAAAAAAGCGACGGAAGCACAGTTGAAACAATGGGATAAGATGAGTCTCGTCTCTACCTTTGCGAGTAAATTCAAGGATTTTGTCAATGCGCATTGCCCTGCGGTGTACAACGGAGAGAAATGGATGACAGGAAAAGAACAAATGATCTCTAGGCTGATGAAACAAGGCATCACAATGCATGAAGGAGAGCAATATGTACAAATAGACAAGGTGCTGCTCTCTATCGGAACCCTAGCTCCTGCTGTGATCAAGAAAATCAATAGATTAAAGACAGGTAAGCTAAAAGTACAGTGGGATAATCATCTGATTAATCCGCTGACGCTCGATACAGACGCACTAACGATCATGGCGTATCACGAAGAATTAGATAAATTCATGACTATCCCTACTATCGGACAACGCAAAGATAGATATGCTCACTTCGCTCTACCGAAAGAATGGCAAGAGGGGAAAGTCTACCTGTGGAGTATGTGGAAAGCAGAAGATGGTAGTGTACATAGTACAAGTTGCTTTCATGGGATCTTAGAAGCAGAAAACGGGGAACAGAAAACAGGGAACGAGGGAGCGGAGAGTATGGAAACAGGGAACAGAGAAACGGGGAACCGTGGAACAAGTAACAAGGGAACAGAGAATGAGAAAAATGAGAACAGAGAAACTGGGAACCGTGGAACAAGTAACAAGGGAACAGAGAATGAGAAAAATGAGAACAGAGAAACTGGGAATAGGAGAACTGAAAGCGAGAGAACACTTGTACCTACAGCTGATAATATAATTGAATCTTCACCTCCTAACTCTCTTATGGAAGAAGAGTCCACAACTAAAAAAGAACTACCACCTGGGCTCATCCGTCAAGTCAGAAAGAAAATCATAAAAGAAATAAAGTCAAGAGAATATTCTTCGAGTAATAATACGCATGAAGGGGTTATTTATGGAGCGCGGTCTGTCTTAGAAGCACTGAAGGCTGAGGAGAGATAGAGGGAGTGATAAAATGAATATTCCTACCTACTTTACTACGATCCTATAAGTTGTAATCATCTTACAGTTAAATCATCATGCCTTTTACTCTTCTCTTTTAAAAGCAAGTTGATAGACATTACCATTGGTATCCATACCTAAGAGTCCTCCTTCCTGAGAGCGTTCTATCTCGATATAAAATCGAATACCTAGACTGTCACTCGCTATATACCCAGCACCGACATCTCCTTTTAGTTTTACTTCACCAGTATAATGCAAGCCTTCGCGATCCATCCCTTCCACAAGAAAGAATGATAATTCACTTTCTTTTTCATTTGGGGTATATTCCATTTTCTCTAACTTCTGGTAATCATCAATTCCTTTAGGATCCTCTTTTACTTTTTTGCAGCCTAATAAAAGAAAAAGCCCTAGTATAGATAAAACACACTTTTTATTATTTATAATCAACGACATAACATTTTTTTCTTAGCACGAAAATAGGCATACTAATACTCTTCACCCACCACAAATAAGTAAAGCATGGCTTTTTCTTAGTAAACCATTCATACTAATGGTTAAAACGATTTGAAAATCAGTAATGTTCCACCTATCTTTGCCTAAAACCAAAATAAATAATAGATAAATAGCACTAACTAAGTGTATCCTATCCTGCTTTTATCACCTCTAATATCACATTAGAACAATGATAATAAATAGTCATAGTTACACCTCTGCCTTTATTTACTATCTGTTTTGGGTTAAAAACATAACTTATGCGTAATATACTTTTCCTATTTATTTTTATCACACAACTATCTTGGGGACAAAAAACAGAATATCAAGAAGGTGACCTTATTTTTCAAAACATAGATTGTGGTCCCTTATGTGATGCTATTAATGAAGTAACTTTTGGTTATAATGATTTAAATTTTAATCATATGGGGATGGTTATAGAACACGAGGGTAGTCTACAAGTCATAGAAGCTACTTGGCCTGAAGTATGTATTACGCCGATGGAAGACTTCCTAAACAAAACAAAAGAACCTATGTACATAGGTCGTCTAAAAGGTAAACTGACTAAACTAATTCCTGCTGCAAAGGAATTTGCTATAAAACAAGTAGGTGTTCCTTATGATGTCAATTATCTATATGCTAATGGTAAATACTACTGTTCAGAACTTATCTATGAAGCCTTTAAAGCATCTAATAAGAATAAAAGTTTTTTCTATCTATACCCAATGACGTATAAGTCAAAGTACACTAAAGAAACATTCCCTGTATGGGCAACATACTTTGAAAAATTAGGACAGACTATACCTGAAGGAGCACCTGGATGTAATCCTGCTGGAATGTCATTAGACCCTAGGCTAAACATCATAGGTCCTATCGTTAGATAGTTTTACTCTCTATGTTTAAAACATTACTTTATTGATTACAGATCCTTCAGTGAGGCTAAAATCATTTATTTATAACTAAAAAACGCTCTTTCAAAAATTTGAAAGAGCGTTTTTTAGTTATTATTCAAAAGAAGTCATTAACTCGATTACTTCTTTTTGTACTTCATGTCCTTTATCTTTCGTGTACCACTTCTGTAGTTCTACTTTACCAGCTTCGTCTACTACACCATGAGCAGCTTTATAATCTGTCACTACTTTTTGTCCTAAAGCAGGTCTTGGACCCCAGTGTCCTAATACTTTTAAAGTATCTTGTTCTACAATGATCATCTTTGGGATAGCTCTACCTCCATTCGTTAAGAATGCATCCATCAGTTCTAGATTCTTATCTCTCAATACTAATCTCATCTCAATATTAGGAGTTACTTCAGCCATCTTATTAAGAATAGGTACGATCTGAGCGGCATCTCCACACCAACATTCCGTTATCACTATCCAAGTGTACTTTTTCTTTAAGCTAATTAACTTATTAGCTACTTCTTCTTCTACCTTCATGGTCTTGTCTAAACGGTGAAGTCTAGCCTCATTCAGCTCTGCATAAGCCAAATAATCGTCGCTTAGCTCTAGAGAAGCTTTATCATTAGTCAGTGCATCAGTAACAAATTGTCTAAATTCAGTATAACTAAAACTTTTGTCAATGTATTTTGAATCAATGTTTATCATTTTGTGTACTTTTATTGTTTGTTATTACCAAAGATAAACCTTTTACAGCAAATAAAATGATGACAAAAGTCAGAGAGGTAATTTGTCCAAGCAAATTTAACACCTAAGCGACATGTTTAGACCGTTAATAGCTTAGGGTAACGTATTTCTTAATAGAATAGATCATTTTAGACGTGCTTAATAATTTAAATTATGATACATAAAACCAAAATCGGATTAGTGTTATCAGGTGGTGGTTATAAAGGAATAGCCCATGCAGGAGTATTACAGTTTTTAGACGAACAACATATCAAACCAGACTATCTAGCAGGTACTAGTGCAGGCTCTATAGTATCTTCATTATATGCAAGAGGCATAGAACCTAAAGAGATATTGATGTTCTTTAAGTCTGTGAATATCTTCAACTGGCAACACTTCACTCTAAAGAAAGCAGGGTTAATGGATGTAAACGCTTTTGATAAATACCTAAACAAAGTATTTGGAGACTTAACAATTGGCGAATTAGACATTCCTGTATACATTAACGCTACTGATATCGTCAATGGAAAATTGCACGTATTTAACAAGAAGACAAAGGTAGTGGATGCAATCCTTGCCTCTAGTGCCTTTCCAGGTATATTCTCACCTTATCAGATAGGTAATAAAATATATAGCGATGGAGGAATTATCAATAACTTCCCTATCGAGCTCCTAAAAAGCAAATGTGACTATATCATCGGAAGTAATGTGACACCTATTCAACAAGTAAGTGCTGATAGTCTAACGTCTATACGATCTGTAACCTTCAGAGCATATGAACTGATGACAACGATCAATAATGCTAAGTTAGGCAAACTATGTGACTGGCTTATAGAGCCCAAAGAGCTTACACTCTACTCTACCTTCGAACGCAGTAAAAAGAAAATGGATGAGATTTATGACTTAGGATATCAAACAGCGAAAGAGACATTCGAAGAGAATCAACATATTTTTAAAAAAGCTATTCCATAGAAGCATATAATCTTTATATTTGCAAAACTTTAAAAATATCTTTCAATGAAGTACAAAAGAATTCTACTAAAATTAAGTGGAGAAGCCTTAATGGGAGATCAACAATATGGTATTGATCCTAAGAAATTAGCAGAGTATGCTGCTGAAGTAAAAAAAGTTCACGATTTAGGTGTTGAAATTGCGATTGTAATAGGTGGAGGAAATATTTTTAGAGGCGTTGCTGGAGCAAATGTAGGAATGGACCGAGTACAAGGTGACTACATGGGAATGCTTGCTACCATTATCAATGGTATGGCATTACAAGGAGCATTAGAAGCTGCTGGAATGTTAACTAGATTACAAACTGCCTTAAAAATAGAGGCTGTAGCAGAACCTTATATCAAGAGAAGAGCTGTTCGTCACTTAGAAAAAGGAAGAATCGTAATCTTCGGTGCTGGTACAGGTAACCCTTACTTCACTACTGATACAGCTGCTGTATTAAGAGGAGTAGAGATTAACGCTGATGTAATCTTAAAAGGAACAAGAGTGGATGGTGTATATACTGCAGATCCAGAAAAAGATCCTACAGCAGTTAAATTTGAAAAAATCTCTTTCAGCGATTGTTTGACAAAAGGACTAAATGTAATGGATACTACAGCATTTACTCTAAGTAGAGAGAATGAATTGCCTATCGTAGTATTCGATATGAATAAACAAGATAATTTATTAAAAGTTTGCCAAGGAGAAGATTCAGTAGGAACTACTGTATCCGTAAACGTTAATTAATCTATAGTTATGACAGAAGAAATCAATTTAATAATCGACGCTGCCAAAGAGTCTATGGACAATACTGTAGCTCACTTAGAAAAAACATTATTAAACATCCGTGCTGGGAAAGCATCTCCACAGATGTTAGGAGCAGTATTCGTAGACTACTACGGATCACAGACTCCACTATCTCAAGTAGCGAATGTAAATGCAGCTGATGCACGTACATTAACAGTTACTCCATGGGAGAAAAACATGTTACAACCTATCGAAAAAGCGATTATGATCGCTAATCTAGGGTTAAATCCGATGAATAACGGAGACAACATTATCATCAATATCCCTGCATTAACAGAGGAGAGACGTAAAGACTTAGCTAAACAAGCTAAATCTGAAGCAGATGATGCTAAAGTAGGTATCAGAAATGCGCGTAAAGACGCAAATAACGATATCAAAAAAGAAGAGAAAAACGGAACATCTGAAGATATCTGTAAAGATGCTGAAGAAAGAGTTCAGAAATTAACTGATGGTTACGTAAAAAAAATAGATGATATTCTTGCAGTAAAAGAAGCAGAAATCATGAAAGTTTAAAAAAATCCGCAAGTATGCGGATTTTTTTTTGTCATATACTTTCTAATTAGAGAGTTGTTATTGCGATATCCTTATTTTTATTGGAAACAAAAGTTACCACACTCATAATCAACACATTTTACTTATCTTTATAGATAACTAACACCAAAATACATTGATTATGAATACAACAATCTATTCACCAGAAGAGCTCAAAAAGATAGCACCTGTATTTGGTCAACTATCCTTTGATAATCACGAGCAAATCATGTTCTGCCATGATAAAGATTCTGGTTTAAAAGCAATCATCGGTATACACAACACTACATTAGGTCCTGCACTAGGTGGAACTAGAATGTGGAACTATGCATCAGAGTGGGAAGCACTAAATGATGTGCTGCGCCTCTCTAGAGGAATGACTTATAAATCTGCTATCTCTGGACTAGACTTAGGAGGAGGAAAAGCTGTAATCATGGGAGATTCTAAAAAGGATAAAAGCCCAGAACTCATCAAAGCTTTTGCTCAATATGTCAACTCTCTTAGTGGTAGATATATCACAGCTGAAGACGTGGGGACTACTACTGCTGATATGGATCTAATCCATACCATCACACCTCATGTGACTGGTATATCAGAAAGTCTAGGAGGTTCAGGCAACCCATCACCAGTGACTGCTTATGGCGTATTTATGGGATTAAAGGCCGCAGTACATTATCAGTTCGGGTCAGATAACCTAGAAGGCAAAAAAGTGCTCGTACAAGGAATAGGGAATGTCGGCGAGACATTAGTAAAACACTTAACTGCTAGTGGAGCTATAGTTACAATCACTGATATCAATGAAGAGAGAGTAGCTGAAGTTGCTAAAAAATACAATACTAAGATATTTACAGGTACAGACCTATACTCAGAAGAAGTAGATATTTATTCTCCTTGTGCCTTAGGAGCTACTATCAATGATGATACTATCGAAAAAATCAAAGCAAAAGTAATAGCAGGAGCAGCTAACAATCAATTGGCAGTAGAAGCTATACACGGCAAAAGACTACAAGAACGAGGTATCGTCTATGCTCCCGACTTTTTAATCAATGCAGGAGGAATTATTAATGTTTTTGGTGAGATCGTTCACTATGGGTTAGATGAAGCTTTAAAACGCACTGAAAACATCTATAACACCACATTAGAAGTTCTTAATTATGCTAAAGAGCACAATATTACTTCTCAACAAGCTGCCATGAAAAAAGCAGAAGACAGAATCAACAAAAAGAAAAACACGAAATAGTCGTTTAAAAAGCAGTCTATGGTTAGACTGCTTTTCTTTTGTATCTCCCTTCTAACACTCGTTCATTACATAGTTCTCTGCTCTTCATTACGATTAGAGCACTTCTATTCCTTATCTATAATCGACGAATTCTTTATTCTCTCATAATTATTACCTCATTATGACAATTTCTTTATTCCATAATACACAATATTTTACTATTTTTGCAAGTATTTGAAATTGTCTAAATAAGACACTGATTATTAAAATTATAAATCACGATGAAACATACGAAAATTAACGATCTACTGGCAGGCAAAGGTCTACTCCATGAAGTTAAAGCAAAAGGATGGGTAAAAACGTTTAGAAATAACCAATTTATCGCCTTGAATGATGGATCTACGATTAACAATATTCAATGTGTTGTTGATTTAGATAAGTTCCCAGCAGAGTTGTTAAAAAAGATTCACACAGGAGCTGCAATCTCAGTTAGAGGAACATTAGTAGAGAGCCAAGGGGCTGGTCAAACTGTAGAAATACAAGTTGAAAATCTTAAAGTATACGGAGAAGCAAATCCAGAAGAGTATCCGATACAACCTAAGAAACACTCTCTAGAGTTCTTACGTGAGAATGCTCACTTGAGAATCCGTACAAATGTATTTGGAGCGATTATGAGAGTGCGTAGTGTTTTATCTTATGCTGTACATAAATATTTCCAAGAAAATGGATTCTTCTATTTCAATGCACCTATCATTACAGGATCTGATGCAGAAGGAGCAGGAGAAATGTTCAGAGTAACGAACTTAGACTTAAATAATCTACCTCGTACAGAAGAAGGAAAGATAGACTTCTCACAAGATTTCTTTGGAAAGACTACTAACTTAACTGTATCTGGACAATTAGAAGCTGAAACTTATGCTATGGCATTAGGTTCAGTATATACATTCGGACCTACTTTCCGTGCTGAGAACTCAAATACATCTCGTCACTTAGCAGAGTTCTGGATGATCGAACCAGAAGTTGCGTTTAATAACTTAGACGACAATATGGACTTAGCAGAAGACTTTATCAAATATGTAATCAACTACGTATTAGATAAATGTGCTGATGACTTAGCTTTCTTAGATAAGCGTTTACAAGATGAAGAAAAAACAAAACCTCAAGCTGAACGCAGTGAAATGAGTCTATTAGAAAAACTTCGCTTCGTAGTAGATAACAACTTTAAACGTGTTAGTTATACTGAGGCTGTAGATATCTTAAGAAACTGTAAGCCTAATAAGAACAAGAAGTTTAAATATATTATCGATGGATGGGGTGCAGACTTACAAAGTGAGCATGAGCGTTACTTAGTAGAAAAACACTTTAAGTGTCCAGTAATCTTATTTGACTACCCAGCTGAAATCAAAGCATTCTACATGAGAATGAATGAAGATGGTAAAACAGTAAGAGCAATGGATATCTTATTCCCTGGTATCGGAGAGATTGTAGGAGGTTCTCAAAGAGAAGAGCGCTACGATGTTCTTTTAGAGAAAATTGAAAAAATGGGCATTGACAAAGAAGAACTTTGGTGGTACCTAGATACAAGAAAATTCGGAACAGCTCCTCACAGTGGGTTTGGACTTGGTTTTGAACGTCTTGTATTATTTGCGACAGGAATGACGAATATTAGAGACGTAATTCCTTTCCCTAGAACACCGCAGAACGCAGAGTTCTAACATCATAATACCTTTATAAAAGTGTTTACTTTATCACATATTTTCATTAAATTTGAAAAAGATTATGTTTTAAAGTAAACATTTTTTTTATTTGTAATTAATATTCAAAAGAATGCTTAAACAAAGTTTACAACTCAAATTATCTCAAAAATTATCTCCTCAACAAATCCAGTTGATGAAGTTAATACAATTACCCACTTTAGCTTTTGAACAAAGGCTGAAGGAAGAGCTAATTGAGAATCCTGCGCTAGAGACTGGTAAAGAAAATGAGTCTACAGACGTGGATGAATTTGACAATGACTTTGAAGACTATGACAATGAGCGCATAGAAGCAGAAGACATCAATATAGATGAATATCTAAGTGATGATGAAACTCCTGACTATAAATTACAAGCGAATAACTACAGTAAAGATGATGATGAGTACGAAATGCCTATCATCGCACATGAATCATTTCATCAAGATCTGTTAAATCAATTAAACACCTTCATGTTAAATGATGGCGACAGAAAGATTGCAGAGTTCTTAGTGGGAAGTATCGATGATATGGGATACTTAAGACGTGAAACTCAAGATCTAGTAGATGACTTAGCATTCACTCAAGGTATCTATACTGACGAAGAGACTGTAGAAAGAATATTACTAATCGTACAAGAACTAGACCCTGCTGGTGTAGGCGCTAGAGACTTACAAGAGTGTCTTCTGTTACAGTTAAAACACAAAACACAGTCAGATGCTGTAGATCTAGCTACGGAAATTATAGCAGATCAATTCGATGCTTTTACAAAAAAACATTACGATAAACTATTACAGAGATATGGTGTCTCAAAAGAAAAACTTAGAAACGCTATTGATGAAATAGAAAAACTAAATCCAAAACCAGGAGGAGCTTATATAGGTAATGAACGCACTATAGAACATGTAGTGCCTGACTTTACAATTAAGATTAATGAAGGTGAACTTGAACTTTTATTAAATGGAAGAAATGCACCTGAACTTCACGTCTCTAAAGATTATCAAGAGATGCTACAGTCGTATAAGGAATCTGCAAAATCTTCTAGTGCACAGAAAGATGCTGTACAATTCATCAAACAAAAGCTAGATGGTGCTAAATGGTTTATCGACGCAATAAAACAGCGTCAAGAAACATTATTTGTAACCATGCACGCTATCGTTGAATACCAAGAAGAATACTTTCTGACAGGAGATGAGACCAAACTAAAGCCAATGATCTTAAAAGACATTGCTGATTTAGTAGGACTAGATATCTCTACCGTGTCAAGGGTAGCTAACAGTAAATATGTAGATACACCTTATGGTACTAAATTAATCAAGAACTTCTTCTCTGAAGCAATGGTTAATGATCAAGGTGAGGAAGTCTCTACATTAGAAATTAAAAAGATACTACAAAATATCATCGGTGAAGAGGACAAGAAAAAACCTTATCCTGATGACAAGCTAGCAGAGTTACTTAAAGACAAAGGATACCCTATCGCTAGACGTACAGTAGCTAAATATAGAGAACAATTAGACATTCCTGTAGCGAGAATGCGTAAACGTATTTAATACTGATTATTAAATGAAAAAAACAGCGAAATTATTCTCTTATATTTTTCATCCAATAACAGTCCCTTTCTTAACGACTTTATTGTATTTTTCATTAGCTCATTTCTACTTTTCTTCAGTAGAAATGTCTATTATATTAGGGCAAGTTCTAATTACAACCTGCCTATTGCCTATATGTATTTACTTTTTGTTGAGATCTCTTAAGCTTGTCAATACTTCTGTTATGGTCAGCTCAAGAAAAGAGCGTATCATCCCTTTTATCATCAACATTGTTTTACTGTTTATGCTAAAGGATTATATTCTATATAACAATAGTGCTTATACAATACGCTTATATATTTGGGGGTTAATGAATAGTTATCTCCTACTTCTATTATTTGGGTTACTAAAACAGAAGTCAAGTGTCCATATCACTACATTAGTTACTAGTTTTATGTTTTACATTTATGTACTAGTGGAACTACAACAACCTAATATTATTGGGGTAATTCTTTTCGTCTTTTTAATCGGGATAGTTGCTTGTTCTAGATTACTACTTAGAGCACATACATCTAAAGAAATTATTCAAGGTTTTTGTATTGGGATTATACCTTCACTAGTCTATATTTTTATCAACTATAAAATATAGAACATTACTCCTACATTTAGAAGTCTTAGTTTATTAGAATCCCACTTCAATACCTCATCTTTATATACATTATTCAATCCATAATACATATAAACATTCCATGTATTAAATCCTGCTGATAGATAAACTCCATACAACCATTTATTCACATTAGGATCCCCCTTAAATGTAGCAGAGTAATCACCTGTAGTCGTTTTCGTACGATCTCCGAAAACATAACTAGCCTTAAATCCTAAATAAACACGCCAAAACTTATGACTATATGGTGTTGAGTTTCTCCAACGAAGTTCAATAGGAAAATCAATAGCATGTAATGATAAACTACTTTTCTTATAAGAACCTAAAATAATATGTTCATTCTCTGCTGTAATTCCCAGATTACCTCTTAAGTTTAGATACGAGTATCCTACTCCAGGTGCTATAGCCACTGTTCTAGATTTATTAATAGGAAAATCTCTTAAAAAACCTCCATTCATTCCTATAGATACAGAACTTGGAGAAAAGCCAGCAGGTTTATCTTGCATTAAAGTATGTGTGATACCGAAGTAAAACTGATCTTCTCTATATTTAAAATCAACTGTTTTTAAAGAATCCTGAACAGCTTCATTTATATTTTCGTTTGACTCAATGTATTCTTGTCCATGAGCCATAAAACCGCTCAACAATATAATACCTATAACTAGTAATTTTCTCATAGCTTCTTAGAATTAAAACGCGTAAGTTAATCCTACTCCTAAAGTTTGTTTAAACTGCAGCTTAGGACCTTCCATAACCTGCACACCATCCCTCATCACTTTATTCTTTACATTATCATCATAAATCATATACGTTCCTACATTAGCACGTACATAATCATTAACCTTAAGGTCTAACTTCATTTCAAACATGACATTTACATTACCAAAGTTGTTTAGATAATCACTATACAAAGTTAGTTTATGTTGATAAAACATATTTTTAAATATCTCTCTCTTCCATTCACTACTCAATAAAAAACCTATTTCTGCTTTATGATTAGATCCACGTCTAATAATATTACCTAAGTCATCTTTCTCTGCTTTAGTCACACCGAATGCTCCTTGATCTGCTAATGTCTGATCTAAAACGAATGTTGCTTTATGCGTTAATGGTGAAATATAAAACTTCATCTCTGTCTTAGGATCTATATACTCCGCTCCGACCCCGACGAATAAGTATGCAGGCGCAAACCAAGCTGATACAGGATTATCAGTGTCAGGATAATTATATCCGTTGGTAAACTGCGTTTTAAAGTTTAGCTTCGCTACATAATACCAATCAGAAATTGCAGAAGACTTATACCCAAAAGCAGAGTTTAATTCTAATACATCATCTGTCTTACGAGATTCTCTTCCAGACTGCTTATTAAGCCCATATCTCACATTTAAAGTATTCTCCCACAATAAACGCCCCTTAATATACTTACGTCCAAATTCTCCTTTTAAAAGCCCTGAAATAGAGTTATCTCCCCCAGCACTCCAATTGACAAAAGCAATCTGATTAAAGTCTAACCCTAAGCGGTTTTCTTTTTCCCAATAGCCAATTATTTCATTGTTAATAGGTAAAAGGCTTAAATTTATATTAGGATTATAATTGGTCTTTATCTTATTCATTTTAGGTTTCTTTCTCTCTACATACACTGCAGGTTTTAAGAAAGGCTCTCCTCTATCATTCTTATCGTATATAATCGTCCCTCCACTATAATCTTTATATGGAATCACTCCCATCAATGGATTATATGGGTTCTCTTCTATACGCAAAGTATCTTTCTTTACATTTTGAACATTCTTATTTTCTGGTTGTTTACTTTCTGTCGTTTCTTGTCCATACGTCTGTAAACAACTCCCTAATACAACTAAACCAAGTAAACCTTTCTTAATCTTTCCCAAAACTTAATTCTTTATTATTGCAACTATACTTTCTATATCTATTCCACATAACTGTTGTTGTTCTAACACAGTTGCATGTTCTATAAATGTATCTTTTATTCCTAATATTTCTACCGCAATATGAGGATAATACTTGGTAACAAACTGGCTTACTATACTACCAAAACCTCCTATTACAGTTCCATCTTCTAATGTCACTATCCTTTCATGCTCCTGACAGATACGATGTAATACCTCCTCATTCAATGGTTTTACAAACATAAAGTGATAATGTGACCACTCAGTACCATCACAAGACTCCATTGCTCTAACTACATTATTACCAATAGTTCCTGTAGATATAAATGCAAATTTATTTCCTTTTTTGATTTGAGAAACACTTCCTACATTAATTTTCTCAAATGGCAATTTCCAAGAATATTCAATAACGCCTTTCCCTCTAGGATAACGTATTGCTATCGGATGGTTTAGACCTAACTGAGCTGTGTATAATAAATTGCGCAACTCTAACTCATTTAAAGGTGCTGCAATAATCATATTAGGAATACAATTTAAATAAGCAATATCATACACCCCTTGATGTGTCGCTCCATCCTCACCCACTAATCCAGCTCTATCTAAACAAAATATCACAGGAAGATTCTGTAAAGCCACATCGTGAATAACTTGATCATAGGCACGCTGTAAAAAAGTAGAATATATCGCACAGAACGGTATTAGACCTTCTGTAGCCATACCTGCAGCTAATGTCACTGCATGCTGTTCTGCTATCCCTACATCTATTGCTCTATCTGGATAAGCGTCCATCATAAACTTCAATGAACTACCTGTAGGCATCGCAGGAGTAATACCTACAATCTTCTTATTAGCATCAGCAAGCTCAACTAAAGTTAATCCAAAAACATCTTGGAACTTAGAAGGGAACTCATTCTCTTTCTTAGGTATTAACTCTCCTGTGTCTTTATTAAACTTACCAGGAGCATGGTATTTTACCTGATCTTCTTCCGCTTGTTTCAACCCTTTCCCTTTTGTTGTAATAACATGTAGAAACTTAGGGCCTTTTATATTCTTTAATCTTTCGAGTTCTTTTATCAATCTAGGCAAATCATGACCATCTACTGGTCCGTGATAATCAAAGTTCAAAGACTTAATCATATTATTTGCACGTGGATTACTTCCATCCTTCACCGATGTCAAATAGTCTTTTAATGCACCTACACTAGGATCTATACCTATAGCATTATCATTAAGCACCACTAGCATATTAGTATCTGTCACCCCTGCATGATTTAATCCTTCAAAGGCCATTCCAGATGCAATAGACGCATCACCTACAACAGCAATATGACATCTATCTTCTTCCCCTTTTAACTTAGCTGCGATAGCCATACCTAAAATAGCAGAAATAGCAGTAGACGAATGCCCTACTCCAAAAGCATCATAAACACTCTCCTCTCTCAAAGGAAATCCACTGATACCTCCTTTTTGTCTATTGGTGTGAAATACTTGTTGTCTACCAGTAAGTAGTTTATGTCCATAGGCCTGATGCCCAACATCCCATACCAAATTATCACTAGGAGTATCAAATACATAATGTAGCGCAATGGTCAATTCCACTACACCCAAGCTTGCTCCTAGATGCCCTTCTTTACTAGCAACTATATCAATAATAAATTCTCTCAACTCCACAGCTAATCCTTTCAATTCTTCAATTGTAAGTTTCTTTAAGTCAGCTGGAGTATTAATATGTTTAAGTAAGTTTTTAGACATTCTAAATAAAATAAAAACAAAATTACAATTTTGTTTTTACTTTTGAGTTTGCATTTATGTTAACACAAAAGAATGGATACTTTTTTCAATGATGAATATTTTATGCGCATTGCTTTAAGCGAAGCAAAAGAAGCGTATGATAAGGGAGAAATTCCCGTAGGAGCAATCGTAGTTGCCAATAACCAAATTATAGCTAAAAGTCATAATTTGACAGAGCTATTACACGATGTAACTGCTCATGCAGAAATACAAGCAATCTCTTCTGCTGCTAATTACTTAAACGCTAAATATTTGAAAAACTGCACTTTATTCGTAACTTTAGAACCTTGCCAGATGTGTGCAGGAGCCCTTTATTGGAGTCAAATAACCAAAATTGTTTATGGTGCATCTGATGATAAAAGAGGATATAAAGCCATAGGAGGACAACTTCACCCTAGAACGGAAGTAGTCTCAGGTGTTCTTGAACAAGAATGCACTGCTTTAATGAAATCGTTTTTTGAAAATAAAAGAAAATAAAAAATTGCTTATAACTATGAAATTCAGAAATCTACTTATCCTCATCTGTTGTGCATTTATAGCGCTCCAGTCTTGTAAAAAGAACGGAAATCTAAATGTCAACTTATCCAACCCTAAGCTTTTTAGTGAATATATACTGGCTTTTACAGCAGGTGTTATCTCTACTAAAGATCCTATCGATATCAGTATTCCTAAAAACTGGAAAAACTGGGCTCCTAATGAAGAGTTAGATAGTGACCTATTTACAATCACTCCAGCTGTAAAAGGAAAAGTAGTCTACTTACCTACAGACGTGATCCGTTTTATCCCATCTGAGCGATTAAAACAAGATCAGAGGTATAATATTACTTTTCATTTAGACAAAGTTACAGAGACAGAAGATGCCCTAAAGAACTTCTCTTTTATGGTGATGACTGTACCTCAGACATTCCATACACAGTTATTAGACCTTCAGAGCGTATCAGATACAGAATATGTACTTAATGGCGTACTGACTACAAGTGATTGGTTAACTACTGCTGATGCTAAAAAAGTATTAACTGCAGTACAAGAAAAAAAGAACTTAGATCTAAAATTTGATAGTGATGATAAAACTGAAGCTAAAGAATTTAAGTTCACAATCAATAAGATTAAGAGAAATCCTTCAGAATCATCTATTGATATTATTATCAATGGTAAACCTGTAAATAACGCGGCTAAAAGCACTGAAGTACACACGGTACCTCAACAGAATTACTTTGATCACTTTAAAGTTGAACCTGTAGCTGATGACGCACAAGCTTTTTGGATTAACTTTTCGAACCCTCTTAAGAAGAATCAAGACTTTAATGGTTTAATAGACTTAGAGAATAACGATGCAAAACTAACTTTCTCAACAGATGGAAACGTATTAAAGGTATTTGCAGACAAACCGTTACAAGACAAAATTAATATTAGAATCAGTTCAGGTATTGAAGATAACAAAGGAAATAAAACGCTGACTACAGAAGTAGTAGAGCTAAACTTCGGTATTCCTAAACCTGATGTACAACTGATCAACAGTGGTACAATATTACCTAGCTCAGAAAATTTAAAAATAAACTTTAGAGCTACTACACTAAAAGCTGTAGATGTAAAAGTTTACAAAATATACGAAAACAATATTCTTCAATTCTTACAAGAGAATAATATAGATGGGAAATACAGCCTTAACAGAGTGGCTGATCCTATCGCAAAAACTACGATTAAACTGACAAATGCGAATCCTAAAGCATTAATGCAGTACAATACTTATGCCTTAGACTTATCTACTCTTATTAGTCCTGATCCAGGAGCGATATACAGAGTGGAGTTCTCTTTTGATCGTTCGTATTCATTATATGGGTGTGCTGAGAGTCAAGACAGCGAGACTACAGATGAGGATATAGAAGAAAATACAGATGAGGAACTAAATCAAGATGATGAGTATTATGATGATGATTACTACTATTACTATAACTGGAGTGAGAAAGATGACCCATGTTCTCAATCTTACTACTACTATCACGAGAAAGCAGCTACTAATGTATTAGCTACTGACTTAGGTGTAATCATTAAAGGTGGTAATAATAATATCTATACAACAATTGTTACGAATCTGATTACAACAGATCCTGTTGCGGCAGCGACAGTAGAATTCTATACGTATAGACAACAATTAATTACTTCTGCTAAGACTGATACTAACGGTATTCTTATTGTTAACCTAGAGAAAAAGAAACCTGCCTTTGCTATTATAAAAGATGATAGAAATACAACTTATGTAAAAATAGATGAGGCAAACTCTCTATCTATGAGTAACTATGATGTAGATGGTACTACGTTACAAAAAGGTATCAATGGATATATCTATACTGAAAGAGGAGTATGGAGACCAGGAGACAACATTTACCTAGATTTCATTCTTGATGATCTAGCTAATCCTCTACCTGCTAACCACCCGATCAAACTAACTTTCTCTGATCCTTACGGGAAAGTAGTAGATCAGATAGTACAGAAAAAGAATGCTAATAATCACTATGCTTATGTCTTAAAAACAAACCCTGAATCTCTTACAGGGAATTGGCAGGCAGTTGTAAGTGTAGGAGGTGCTAAATTTTACAAGCAAATTAAAATAGAAACGATAAAACCGAATCGTTTAAAGATTAAAAACACAATCGAAGGCAAAACTGTTTACAGCAATAGTAACAGTGCTAGAGTCGACTATAACGTACAGTGGTTACAAGGAAGTGTTGCTAAAAACTTAAAAGCTGAAGTAACCTTAAAGTTACTTCCTCAAACAACAACTTTCTCTAACTATAAAACATATTCGTTTAGTAACAGCTTGAGTTCTTATGGTTCTCAAGAGATAAATGCTTTCTCAGGATCAACAGACTTTGAAGGTGACTTTTCATTTTCTGTTAATCTAAATAATATACCAGAAAACACAGGAATGCTAAAAGCAATCTTTACTTCTAAGGTATACGAGAACGGAGGTGATGTATCTACTGATGTATCTACAGCTACGATCTCTCCATACAATACCTATGTAGGGATAAAGGCACCTGATGCTAATAAATACGGATATTATCAAACAGACGAACCACTTAAATTCTCTTTTGTAACTTTGAATGCACAAGGGGCTCCGAAGTCTCATGATATCAACGTAACTGTTTATAGAAAAAAAGGGTATTGGTGGTGGAGCTCTAATAACAACGGAGCTTCTAGCTACAGTAGTTCAGACTACTACTCTGTGTATAAAGATGCGGTAGATTACACGACATCTTCTAACGGTACAGCTACTATGTCTCTGACTATTCCAGAACAGGATTGGGGTACTTATGAGATTGTAGCGCGTGATAAATACGGTAAACATATTGCCTCTTCTGTGGTATATGTAGACTACCCTTATTGGTCTGGTAAAACCAAACATTCACAAGGAAAAGAAGCTACAGTATTAGCCCTAGCTACAGATAAAAAAGATTATAATACAGGAGAGAAGATAAAACTATCTTTCCCATCTAGTGAAGGTGGTAGAGCATTAATCTCTATAGAGAATGGATCTACTGTATTAGAGACACATTGGGTGAAAACTCAAAAAGGAGAAACGACATTCGAAATCGCTACTACAGAAGCGATGTCGCCTAATGTATATATCAATGTATCTGCTATACAGCCACATGCTTCTACGTTAAATAACTCTCCTATACGTATGTATGGAGTAGCTCCTATCAATGTATACAATAAGAAAACTAAGCTAGAGCCTGTTCTGACTATACCTGACAAACTAAAGCCTGAACAAGAATTCACTGTTCAAGTAAAAGAAAAGGCAGGTCAAAAAATGACTTATACTATAGCGATAGTAGAGGACGGTCTACTAGATCTAACACGTTTTAAGACTCCTAACCCTTGGGATAACTTCTATAGCAAAACTGCTCTAGGTGTGCGTACCTGGGATATCTACGACAACGTTATTGGAGCTTATGGTGGTGCTATTAATCAAGTATTCAGCATAGGGGGAGATGAAGACCTTGGAGCTGGTCAAGTGAAGAAAGCAAATAGGTTTAAACCGGTTGTTATCCACTTAGGACCATTCGTTCTTGATGGAGGCAAAACTGGAACTCATAAAGTAAAACTACCTAAGTACATAGGATCAGTTCGTACGATGGTAGTTGCTTCTAATGTAGCTACTAAAGCATACGGAAGTGTAGAGAAAACGGTCAAAGTAAACAACCCTCTGATGATATTAGGTTCTCTTCCTAGAAGAGCTGTACCAGGAGAGAAAGTAACGCTACCGATCACAGTATTCGCTATGGAAAGTCATGTGAAAAATGTAACTGTAAAAGTAAAAACAGATGACAAGTTTAAGATTCAGAATAATGCTACACAGGAAATAACATTCAGTGAACCTGACGAAAAAGTAGTGTACTGTGACCTAGAAGTACAACAAAAAACAGGTATTTCTAAGATAGAAATAGAAGCTATATCTGGTAAAGAGAGAGCTACTTATGTAGTAGAGTTAGATGTACTAAATCCTAATCCTGTCACTGTGAAGACAGAAGATATCGTATTAGAACCAAACAGTACAAATAAAATCGAATGGGAGAAGTTTGGAGTGACAGGTAGTAATAAAGCTACTCTAGAGCTATCTACTTTCCCTGGTATTAATCTAACATCTAGATTAAACTTCTTGATTAAATATCCTCACGGATGTAGTGAGCAGGTGACTTCTGGAGTATTCCCTCAGATCTTCTTAGAAGACTTAGTTTATGTAAGTAAGAGCAAAAAAGAAAGTCTACAGCGCAATATCAACGAAGGGTTAAAGACATTAGCTCAACGTCAGATGGCAGATGGTAGCTTTAGATACTGGAGCAGTGATTCTTATTCTGATGACTGGACTACTTCATACATCTTACACTTCTTAATCGAAGCTGAGAAAAGAGGCTATGCCTTACCTATTGGAAGTAAAGCTAATGCAATTGCTTATCAACAAAAAGCAGTAAGATCATGGTCATACAGCAGTCGTTATAACAATGATATTGCGCAGGCTTATAGATTATACACATTAGCACTAGCAGGTAATGCTGACTTAGCCTCTATGAACAGACTAAGAGAAACTACAGGTATTTCTGCTGATACGAAGTTACGTCTAGCAGCAGCCTATGCTTTAGCGGGGCAAAAAGAAGCTGCTAATAAACTAATAGCAAGCTCACCTATTATAGAGAATAATCAATCTCAGTATTACTATTATGGTTCTTATGAGAGAAGATTAGCTATGGCATTAGAAACACTTATTCTGACTAAATCGAATAATAAGTTAATGCATGAATACGCTAACACATTGGCAAAAAGATTAGGTTCTAATACATGGATGAGTACACAGAGTACAGCATTCGGACTAAACGTAATCTCAGCTTATGTAAAGAATAATAAATCAAAAGAAGGTATCAATGTAGACTTCACAAATAACGGAACGACTACAAATGCTACGACAAAAAACAATATGTATGAGTATGACTTTAAAACGATATCTTCTACTAATGAAGTTAGTTTAGTCAATAAGAACACCTCTACTGTTTATGCTCGTGTGGCTTATAGTGGTATCCTTCCTGTAGGAAAAGAATTGACAGACGAAAGTAATATCAGTATTCGCACCTCGTTTAGAGATGCAAGTCAGCAAGTAATTAACCCTACTCAGTTGAGCCAAGGAACAGAGTTCTCTGCTTATATTACGATTACGAATACTACTGTTAACAGCATTGATAATGTAGCATTGACACAGATTATCCCATCTGGATGGGAGATTGTAAACCTGAGATACACAGATGCTGGTGAAGTGAGTAATCCTGTACAACACACAGATATCAGAGATGACCGTTCTAACTTCTACTTAAGTCTTAATCCAAGAGAGACAAAGACATTAAGAGTAGTATTAAATGCATCTTACCTAGGTAAGTATTATATGCCAGGAGTCTATGCAGAAGCGATGTATGACAATTCATACAGATGCCGTACAGCAGGACAATGGATAGAAGTAGTAAAATAATAAATTGACAATCATTAAATAAATACAGGGAAACAAAATTCCCTGTATTTTTATTTTATATGAAATTGAAACCTAACTTGAATTGGAAAACATGGTCTTTAAAGAGAAAAGTGATGACGATCATCGCTTTTATTCTCTTAGTACTCTATTACTTTTCGCTACCTAGCGAATTGTTTACTAAGCCCTATTCCACCGTAATAGAAAGTAATGATAATAAACTTCTCGGTGCACAGATAGCCACTGATGGACAATGGCGTTTTCCAGAAGTAGACTCTGTACCTTATAAGTTTAAGGAGTGTATTATTGCCTTCGAAGACGAATACTTTTACTATCACTGGGGAGTTAACCCCGTGTCAATGATAAAAGCCTTTAGAGCTAATCTTCAGTCTGACAAGGTAGTCAGAGGAGGAAGTACACTTACACAGCAGACTATTCGTCTATCTAGAGATGGTAAGAAACGAAGCTATTCAGAGAAACTTATTGAAGCGATACAAGCTACTCGCCTAGAGTTTAAGTATAGTAAGGATAGAATATTAAGCCTATACGCATCGCATGCCCCTTTTGGAGGTAATGTGGTAGGTATAGAAGTAGCTGCTTGGCGTTATTTTGGGACAACACCAGAACAGTTATCTTGGGCAGAAAGCGCTACATTAGCAGTGTTACCAAACGCTCCAAGCTTAATATACCCAGGAAAAAACCAAGAAACATTACTTAAAAAAAGAAATGCCTTACTGAAAAAGTTACTAGACAAAGGCACTTTTGATGAGAGCACCTATCTACTAGCATTAGAAGAGCCTCTACCTCAGAAGCCTCATGAGCTACCTCAGATAGCACCTCACCTATTACAGTATGTAGCTAAGACAAATAGTCAAGAGAGAAATCATACTACGATAGACTATAATATTCAACAACGTGTCAATGATATCGTGAAGGGGTATTATTTTAATTATAGTCAAACAGAAATCTATAATATGGCTGTTATCGTCATAGATGTAGAAACACGTGATATCATCAGCTATGTAGGAAATACCCCTACTACAGTACAACATAAAAAAGATGTAGACATCATCCATGCACAGCGCAGTACAGCGAGTATCATTAAACCCTTCTTGTACGCGAGTATGCTAGATGATGCAGAACTCCTACCCAAAACATTAGCTGCTGATATACCTGTAGTGATATCGGGCTATAAACCTGAGAACTTTAATAGCTCTTATGAAGGAGCAGTACCAGCAGACGAAGCCTTATTTAGATCACTAAATATTCCTTTTGTATTAATGCTTCAGAAATATGGTATCTATAGATTCTATAATCAATTGCAAAACTTGGGCTTTAAATCTATTTCTAAACACCCTAATCACTATGGTCTATCCCTGATATTAGGAGGAGCGGAGAGCAATCTATGGGAGATAACGAAAGCATATACAGGACTAGCTTCTACCCTTAACTATTACAATAGAACAAAAGGTCAATATAGAAGCAACGAAATACAAGACTTAAACTGGAATAAAAACATTCAGCTTGACTTTGGACAGGATAGCAAAGAGAAAGCACATCTTGGCGCAGGAGCTATTTACAACACTTTTAAAGCACTTACACAAGTTAATCGACCAGAAGGAGATGAAGCATGGAGATACTATGACTCATCGCTTAAAATAGCTTGGAAGACAGGTACAAGCTTTGGAGGTAGAGATGCATGGGCAGTCGGTGTTAATAAAAAGTATGTAGTAGGCATCTGGGTAGGGAATGCCTCAGGAGAAGGTCGTCCATCTATCAGTGGAGTGCGTATGGCTGGTCCTATACTATTTGACGTATTTAATTTATTACCACGTACGAGCTGGTTTGAACAACCGTTAAACGACATGGAAGAGATAGAAGTATGTACCCAATCAGGATACCTAGCTGGCCCATACTGTGACAAGAGAACAGAACTAGTACCTTATCGTGCTAAAAAGACGGAGCTATGCCCTTATCACAAACTTGTTCACCTAGATCAGTCAATGAGCTATCAGGTCAACAGTATGTGTGAACCCATTGACAATATCATGAATCAACCTTGGTTCATCTTACCTCCGACTATGGCTCACTTCTATAAGCGACATCACAGTGATTATAAAGACCTTCCTCCTTATAGACCAGACTGTATAGATTATAGCACACAGAATACGACAGAGTTTATCTATCCTAAGCACAATGATCTAATCTATCTAACTAAAGACTTCTATTCTAATGTGCAGCCCTTTATAGCTAAAGCAGCAACCAGCAACCCTGCTAAAACACTATACTGGTACCTAGATGAAGAATACTTAGGCGAGACCTCATTATTTCATGAGCAAGCTATACAGGCAGATCCAGGCATACACTATTTAACCATAGTAGATGCTGATGGAAATACTAAAACGATTCAAATCACATTAGAACTCAGTAGCCCTAAATAAAATAGAGGAGCTAAACATAGCTCCTCTACTCATCACTCGCACTCAAAACAGCTTCTCTTCTTCTTTTTCTATTTTATATCTGTATGCTTATTCAGGATGATAAAAATTTCTAAATCATACGAGTAAACGACAAACACTTATAGTAAAACCTTTTATATGACTAAATTACTTTTTTAAGAGTTTAAAAAATTATACAAAGCAAATCATAAGATAGAAAACACCACAAATAAACTACTAATAATAAACACAATAGCTAGAAAGCAAACATTCTTCTACACTCACTGACATAAATTATTATTTAAAAAACTATACCTTATAAGTATAACACTGGTATTAAAAAAGACAAAAAGTGACTTCACCCAGTTTTACATCACTTTTTTAAGAAAAGAATATTTGATTATTAAAAGGCTAGTGTCCCATAAAAAGGTTAGAAACAAAAAAACCACTAATCTCCGACTAGTGGTTTTTTTGTTATTCTGAAAGTTCATTTCCTTTATCATCTAAGAAATGGTATTCTAGATACGTGTAAGCGTCACGTGGAATTACTTTAACCCATTTTTTAAACTCTAAGTACCACTTAGCTCTAATAGATGGAATTCCTTTAGTTAAATAAGCAGCAACGAATGGATGCGTATTTAAGATAATTTTTTTCGACTTATCTTTCGAAATAATATTTTCTAGGTCAGCCTTTATTTTGTCAATAACAAGAATAGGAGCTTCGATTTCACCGTGTTCATTCGGATCTTCCTCTCTTGTTTCAATATTAACTTCAGGTCTAACACGTTGTCTAGTGATTTGAATTAATCCAAATTTACTAGGAGGCAAGATCTTGTGTTTTGCTTTATCATCACTCATTTCTTCTTTTAAGAAGTCGTATAGTGTCTTTCTATTCTCTGGATTTCCCATATCAATAAAATCTACTACGATAATTCCACCCATATCTCTTAATCTAAGCTGTCTAGCTATCTCAGCTGCAGCGATAAGGTTAACTTCAAGGGCAGTGTCTTCTTGAGACTGAGCTTTGTTTGAGCGATTTCCACTGTTTACATCTATGACGTGTAACGCCTCTGTATGTTCTATGATTAAATAAGCTCCCTTACTCATAGAAACAGTTCTACCAAAAGAAGTCTTGATCTGACGTTCGATATTATACTTTTCGAAAATCGGAACTTCTAATGATTGATAGTGCTTCACAATAGAAACTTTCGAAGGAGCTATCTCTTGCAAATAGTCTTTCGTTTGGTAATACATATCTTCATCATCAGTCATGATACCCGTGAAAGTATCATTAAACACATCCCTAAGAATAGATGATGCTTTATTAACCTCTCCTAATACTTTAGAAGGATGATGAGCTACGCTTAATTTTTTGCACATATTGTTCCAGCGAGTCATTAGGTTCTGCAGATCTTTTTCGATCTCAGCTACCTTCATTCCCTCTGCCACAGTACGTACTATTACTCCAAATCCCTTTGGTTTGATTGTTTGAAGAAGTTTCTTTAGACGTTCTTTTTCTTCTTTAGATTCTATCTTTTGAGAAATAGAGATTCTATTAGAGAAAGGAACTAAGACTACATAACGTCCTGCTATAGAAAGTTCAGAACTAATACGAGGTCCTTTAGTAGAAATAGGTTCTTTAACAATCTGAACTAATAAAGACTGATTAGCACTTAATACATCACTAACCACTCCATCTTTATCAATTTCTTCCTCAAAAGGAAAGTTCTTTAAGGAGTAATCTTTTAATTTACCTCCGCTTACAAGTTTAGTGAACTTCAGTAAAGTTCGAAGATTAGGACCTAGATCATGGTAATGCAAGAAAGCATCCTTCTCAAAGCCTACGTGAACGAATGCAGCATTAAGTCCTGCTACAGGTTTTCTAATCTTAGCGATAAAGATATCGCCAACTTGAAAACCATCATCTTCACTCTCTTCTCTCTCCCTGTGTAGTTCAATTAGTTTTCCATCTTTTAATAAGGCAAAATCTACTGTATCAGAATTCGACCTAACAATTAGCTCTTTATTCACACTGTACATTTTTATCCATACTCATCCATTACGATGTCTAAAAGACCAAATGAGTTTGTATAGATGGATTAAACATTAATACAGATATTTCTATCTGGAAAACTTACCTTTTGCAAGGCAAGTTTTTTCAGTATCTTTTTTCTACTAAAAGAAAAAAGTAGTTTTAAACTACTTTTTCTTTTTGTGACGGTTAGCTCTCGCTCTTTTTTTACGTTTGTGCGTCGCTACCTTATGTCTTTTTCTTTTTTTACCACTTGGCATAATGTGTGTAATTTAGAGATTAATAAATTATTTTACTTTTACTTCTGTGTTTGACTTTACGCCTTCTACAAACACCTTAGCTGGTTTGAATGCTGGGATATTGTGTGCAGGGATTCTGATAGTTGTGTTTTTAGAGATATTTCTTCCTGTTTTCTCAGCTCTAGTTTTAATAATAAAACTACCGAAACCTCTTAAATAAACATTTTCACCAGCTTCTAAAGATCCTTTTACTTCTTCCATAAAAGATTCTACTGTTGCCTGTACTTCACCTTTTTCAAGCCCTAATTTTTCTGAAATTTTAGCTACAATGTCTGCTTTCGTCATTTTAGATATAAATTATTTTGTTGTTGTCTGATATTTTTAGAGTGTGCAAATATATTAATTTATATCCCAATAATTCAACCTTAATTGATTAAAATTTAAATATATAAAGTTTTAAGTTTGCGTTCAATACTTTTTACAATGATTTTTTCTAATAAACTCATTACTTGGTACTTAGAAAACAAACGTTTTTTACCTTGGAGAGAAACTAAAAACCCTTACGCCATTTGGTTATCAGAAATAATACTGCAACAAACGCGAGTAGCGCAAGGTTTGCCCTATTTTGAAGCCTTTTTAACCACTTATCCTACTGTAAAAGATCTAGCAGATGCACCCGAAGATGATGTAATGCGCTTATGGCAAGGACTTGGCTACTACAGTAGAGCTAGAAACCTTCATGCAACAGCAAAAAAGGTAGCCTATGAACTAAATGGAGTATTTCCTCCTAATTATAAAGAACTACTTACATTAAAAGGTATAGGAGAATATACTGCTGCTGCCATAGCCTCTATCGCTTATGATGAAGTAGTACCTGTAGTAGACGGCAATGTATTCAGAGTATTATCACGTGTATACGGTATCACTTCTGATATCTCTACCAATACTACTAAGAAAGAATTTCAAGCACTAGCTGCTACTCTAATTCCTCAGCATGACCCTGCGACCTTTAATCAAGCGATCATGGACTTCGGTGCGATACAATGTACCCCGAAGAGTCCTGACTGTCCATCATGCCCTTATATTAAAGAGTGTGTAGCCTATCAGACTAATCAGGTGGCTGTACTCCCTATCAAACTAAGCAAGGTAAAGGTAAAAAAACGCTATTTAGACTTTATCATCTTCATTGATAAAGATGGTAATACTCATATAGAACAACGCACAGCTAAAGATATCTGGCAACAGCTATACCAATTTCCAGTATTCGACAGTTTCACTCATCATGTAAAAGACATAGACTCTGCACTGAGAGAGCGATACGACACCTTATATATAAAGGAGATAAAACAACTGACGACTGACGCTATCACACACCAGCTATCACATCAGAAGTTACACATCAAGTTCTGGTGCGTACAAATAGAAGCAACACCTTCTGTACAAACGAGTTGGGAGGATTTAAATAAATTTGGTTTTCCGATTGTAATTCATAACTTTATTACATCCTTAGATTTAAAAACACTAATATCCTAACACTATGAACGGCACCCTTAACAAAGTTACATTAATAGGTCACTTAGGTGATAACGTCAAGATGCATTACTTCGAAAATGGTAATTGTATAGGTCGTTTTCCGATTGCGACTAACGAAGTTTATGTCAATAAAACATCCGGAGAAAAATATACTTCTACAGAATGGCATAATCTAGTCGTCAAAAACAAAGCTGCTGAAGTGTGTGAGAAATATCTATCTAAGGGAGATCGCATCTATGTAGAAGGGAGAATACGCACCCGTCAATGGCAAGGAGAAGATGGCATGAATAGACAGACAGTAGAGATTATGGTAACAGAGTTTATGTTCTTAGATACCAAAAAAGAAAATGACTACAGACAAAAAACATCTTTTGAAGAAGAAAAAAAAGAGGCTGTAGACAATTTTAATATCCCTAAAGAGACTAATAATGACAATTTGCCGTTTTAAGTAGGTTACTACTTTGTAAACCTTAATCGAAATAAGAAAGATGAAATTCCAATATATAAGCACTTTACTATTATCTGTAGTCTTCTTCGCTGCCTGCAAAGAGGATACTACTCCTAAGCCAAATGCTTTCTTAGCTCTAGACTATCCTAATCAGGAATACAAGACTTATCAAAACGAAAACGGTTTTGAGTTTAGTCAGAATCAATGGTCTACTATTAAAGAGACTAAAAAGAATTCACTAGAAATACATTATCCACAGATGAAGGCTACCATCTTCATCAACTATAAGCCTGTAGAAAACAACTTAAATCTACTGCTAAAAGACGCACAGAAGCTTACTTATGAGCACTTCGTGAAGGCTGATGAGATTATAGAACAACCTTATATCAACTCTGATGACAGAGTATATGGTATGCTATATGATGTACAGGGAAATGCTGCTACGAATGTACAGTTCTACGCTACAGATAGTATAAAAAACTTTATCGTAGCCTCTCTATACTTCTATGCTAAACCAAACTATGACTCTATCTTACCCGCTACAGAATATGTAAAGAAAGATATGAGAACACTACTAGAGACACTTAAATGGACTAGTAAACAGGATGCAAACACACCTATTATAAAATAGAATACATCTCGATTTTTATATTCCGATGGAGCTAGTCTGTATAGATTAGTTCCATTTTGTTTTTATAGGAGTCTTCTGCGTCATGCGAACTATATTTCTACATCATCAGTACATCATGACTCCGTTAAATCATCCAAAATAACGGACTCACTACAGACTCATAACGGACTCACAACGGACTCACTCGCATTAAAACCAATAAAAAAAGCGAGTATGTATCAACACACTCGCTTTAGATCAAATATTTAAACAGATGAGGAATGCCCCTACTCTTATATTGTTCTTATTATTTAGTAGCACTAACGCTCTCTACCTTATAAATACCATTAGCGATCTTCTCTACAGTACCTACTAATGACTCTACACTCTGCTTAGATTCATCAAAGTCTATCTCTGCAGTCTTAGTATCAAAGTCAACTTTAGCTAACTTCACTCCGTCTAGCCCTGCTAACTTACCTTCTATAAGCTTGGCGCATCCTATCTCACACGTCATTCCATCTATCTTAAATGTAGTGTGCTCCACATTACCAGCTACTTCTGTAGATGCAGTAGATACTGACGTATCAGCTGTCTTCTCTTCATTCTTACACGACACTACTAATATAGCTCCTAACATCATGAAGCCTATTGACTTTACTATTTTCATCTTTGTGGTATTTTAAAATTACATTCTTGATGGTACAAAAATAAAAAAAGCAACTGATAAATCAGTTGCTTTTTCAATTCTATTATTTAGATAATCAATTATTTAAAATCCTCGTCAGTAACTCCTTCGTTGATTTTAACATCTGTAACGATATTAACAATCTCTATTCCTACATTTAATACTTGTTTAAAAGGTATTTTTACCCCTTTCACTTCTTTATAATCCTCATACTTAGTAGTCATATTCATTACTTGGCCACCTTGCTCTTGAGTCATTACAGCACCTACTTTAAGTCCAGTAGTCAAGTCATAATAGTAAACAGACTTACCAACTTTAACACCTACAGCATCTTTACCATTAAAAGACTCTACACCAGTAACAATAGCACTTTTATTAGCTTTCATTTTTAACTCAGGAAAAATTGTTGCTTCACTTTGTACTTCAGCTAATTTATCACCTGTAAGTTCCAGTTTTTGGCCTTGTTGCATTACATAACCAGCTTTTGGAGTCACTACTTGCTTAGATAAAGTATTCCCCATCATCTTCTGCTCTACTAAGATATATCCCTCTTTCATTTTAGATATAGATTCTAGTTTCATCCCTTGTACTTCAGCAGTACTAGTTATGACAACAGATTTGATCTCTGCTACTTTCTTCTCTCCACCGATAGCGTTCAAATATTTATCTACTACAGAATTAACAGTTACTCCAGCAGGTACTGCTTTACTAAAGTCTGGCTTACTAGCTTCATCAGCCTCTTTAGTATAGTACTTAATAGAATATCCTAATTTCTCTAATCCTGATAATACGTCGCTACCTTTACCTACGATAACGATACGCATATTATCCTTAAGGAAATACTTCTGAGCAGCTTTCTGTACATCTGCTATTGTTACAGCATTGATATTCTTAATGTAGTTCTCATAAAAATCAGCTGGAAGTTTATACAACTCTTTATTAAGAGCATATCTAGCTACAGTAGCAGGTTTCTGGATTTCCATCACGAAGTCCCCTACATATTTAGCTTTCGCTAACTTCAGTTCATCTTCTTTAACAGGAGTTGTACGGATAAGGTCTATCTCTTTTACAAACTCTGTTACAGCGCTATCTGTAACCACGTTACGCACTGCAGCTGTGGCTCTAAATTTACCAGGATACTTACGAGATGGACTTATAGAAGAGTACGCTCCATACGTCCAACCATGTGCTTCACGCAAGTTTAAGAAAAGACGACCTTCTCCTCCACCTCCAAGAATTTGGTTAGCCAAAATAACAGCAAAATAATCCTTGTCTGTCATTTTTAATTCAACCTCATTTACTAATGCTATCTCAGACTGAACAGCGTTAGGCATATCTACGAAGTTAATCTCTGTAGCGCTAACGTTCCCTTTATAGACAACATCTTTATACTGTGTATTCGATTTATTCCAAGCCTCAAAAAGCCCCTTAATAGACTTCTCTGTCTTTTTATAATCAATATCTCCTACCACTACTAAGTATGCGTTCTCAGGAGAGTAATACTTCTTAAAGTATGCTTGAACATCAGCAAAAGTTACATTGCTTAATGTCTTCTCTGTTTCGAATTCTCCTACTGGAGTATTCTTCCCGTATAGCACAGCGTCTTCTACTCTACGAGCAATATTAGTCACACTGTTCTCACCGGCCTTTACTCCTTCAATAGCTTTTGCCTTTGCCTTGTCGAATTCCTCTTGTGTCAGCACAGAGTTGATTACTCCATCAGCTAGTAAGTTTAGAATAGTCTCATTGTGTTTAGACAACCCATTCGCTGAAGCACCACCTGTATGGAAATTAATTCTAGCTCCTAAGAAGTCTATTTCTTCTAAGAACTGATCTTTATTCATCTTCTTCGTCTCATTCCCCAACATTTCAGATAAGATAGAAGCTACTCCTGCTTTCTCCCCATCATAGATTAACGGATTATCAATACTCAATGTATAAGATACTCGAGGTAACTTCGTATTCTGCACAACCATCACCTTCATCCCATTCTTTAATACAAAAGAGGTAGGCTGTCCTACATGTACTACTGGCGCAGGCCCCGCTACAGGCTGTTTTCTATCTTGAGCTTGTACTTCTAAAGCTGCCAAAGCAAACACTACACTTGCAGCATAAATATATATTTTTTTCATTTCTAGTCTACAGTTAAAATTAGTTATTAGCTTTCTTTGTAGGGATATAATCCAAAATTAACCTTTGATTTTTATTCAGGTATTTTTTAGCTACATCGCGAATCTCTTCTCTAGTGATACTTCTATAGATATCTATATTCGTATTAATTAGATTAACATCACCGTACAATAGGTAATAAGAAGCAAGATTCTCAGCTAATCCTTCTACATTAGAGTTAGAATCAACATATTGCTTTTCGAAAACGTTCTGAAGTTTCTGGAAGTCACGCTCTGAAATCAACTCAGTCTGTAATTTCTCGATTTCTTCATCAATCTCTTTAATTAAATCAGCCGAAGCAAAACCTTGCATCGGAATACCGTAAATAAAGTAGATTCCATAATCTTCTTGACTTAAGTTAAATGAAGCCATTTCTAAAGCCATCTTCTTTTGGTCAACTACTTTTTTATACAATCTAGAACTTTTCCCTCCTGATAAAATAGACGAGATCATATCTAACACACGAGCATCACGAGTCTTCATAGATGGTGTACGATATGCTTCTACTAACATTGGAAGTTGAATATTCGGATCTTGAAACTCAGCGTGAATTTCTTTTGTTATAGGAGCTTCCTCAAATTTGTTTTTTACAACAGGACTTCCTTTAGCAATAGGTCCAAAATATTGTTTAATCCACGTTTTTGCTTGATCTTTCTCAAAATCACCAGCTACAACTAAAACAGCGTTATTTGGTAAATAAAACTTCTTGTTAAAAGCTAAGAACTCATCTAAAGTAGCAGCATCTAAATGTTCCATAGATCCAATAGGTGCCCAGCGATAAGGGTGCTTAACGAATAGATTTTTCTTCACCTCTGAGAATAATTGACCATAAGGCTGATTATCTACACGTAGTCTCTTTTCTTCTTTTACTACTTCATTCTGAGTAGTTACACCTATCTGATTAATGATAGGGTGCATCAGACGCTCAGACTCCATCCAAAGCCCAAGCTCTAAATTATTAGAAGGGAATACTTCATAATAATAAGTACGGTCATCTGAGGTATTAGCATTATTATTACCTCCATTAGCAGTTACTATCTTAAACCACTCACCGCGCTCAATATTCTTCGTTCCTTCAAATAGTAAGTGTTCAAAGAAGTGAGCAAATCCTGTTCTATCAGGGTTCTCATCTTTAGCCCCTACGTGATACATCACTGATGTCACTACTACAGGAGCTGATTTGTCTTGATGTAAGATAACGTGTAATCCGTTATCTAAAGTGTACTGCTCGAATTCCACTTTTTGAGCTAAGGCAGATATTCCGAAGAATAATGAGCCTAAAACCAATAAAGATTTTTTCATTCTACAATATTTTGAAATTAGGTTATAACCTAATAAGTAGCCATATTTTAAATTATGTTACACTATTTCTAAAATATTTTTATATTTTATTAAATAAACAGTCCAATACACCACCAAATTGACATTCATCGACAGTACTAAATAAACTTCATCAAACAGATAACACCGCCATCAGAGGCATAGATCTACTACTAATGATCTATCACACCTCTCCTTAAGCAAACTTTATAGGATAATGAAGTATATCAGAACTAACTCATTTACACCAAAATAGAAATAAAAAATATTCTAAATGGGAGGTGTAAAACTTTTGTAAATAAGAAATTAAATGTATATTTGCACCCTTAATAAACATTTTAATTTTTTGTTATGTACGCAATCGTAGAGATAGCAGGGCAACAATTCAAAGTTAGCAAAGACCAAAAAGTGTATGTACACCGTTTAGCAACTGAAGAAGGATCAAAAGTTACTTTTGACAAAGTTCTTTTAGTTGATGACAACAACAACATCACTCTAGGCGCCCCAGCTATAGAAGGTGCTTCTGTGGAAGCTAAAGTTTTACAACACCTACAAGGTGACAAAGTAATCGTTTTCAAAAAGAAAAGAAGAAAAGGTTACAAAAAGAAAAACGGACACAGACAAGCTTTAACTCAAATTGTTATTGAGGGAATCAATGCAGGAGGAGCTAAAAAGAAAGCAACTAAAAAAGAAACTGCTGAAGCAGCTGAGTAATTAACAAACTAAATTTAAAACGTCATGGCACACAAAAAAGGTGTAGGTAGTTCTAAGAATGGTAGAGAATCAGAATCGAAACGTTTAGGCGTTAAGATTTATGGTGGTCAAGCAGCTATCGCTGGAAATATCATCGTTAGACAAAGAGGTTCTAAGCACAATGCTGGTGAAAACGTTTACATGGGGAAAGATCATACTTTACATGCAAAAGTTGACGGTGTTGTTAAATTCCAAAAGAAAAAAGACAACAAGTCTTACGTTTCTATTTTACCATTTGAAGCTTAAGAATCAAACTTATTTATTTGTTTAAGACAAATAAATAGAAAACATAGAGAAGGCGCTATAATTAATTATAGCGCCTTTTTTTGTGCACTATAGTCTCGCATCTTACCTCCTTACTTTCTTTGCTCTTCAAAAAACTAATAAAGCTCTTTAGATTATCTATTTTATTTAGATTCATTACAATAAACACCATCCCCTAAAACAACATAACAAACTATAAATCAGCACTTAATATTAATTATTTAGACAAAATAAAAATAACTATTGTAGAATTAGATATTTTATTTACATTTGTTCTAAATAATTAAACAATCTAACTTATTAAAAATGAAGATTAAAAAAGTACTTTCGTTATTTGCAATCACTGCATTTTTGTTGACGAGTTGTTCTAGTGATGATAACGAAATCATCAGACCAGAACAAAAAGATCAAGTAGAGGTAAGTAAAGAATCTCCTATTATAGGTGATTATTCATTTAATCACGCTGGTAACCCTATCCCTTTTCATTTTGAAAAGACTACAATCACGATGAAGATGTCAGGAATGGCAGGTAGTGGTCAAGACGATGAAGTATTTAATGTTATCACAACATACAAGAATGCAGAAGGTGTTCTAAAAACTGTTGCTAAAAATAAAGACAACAATGAATACAAAGCATTCTTTTTTAGAGATATTAAAGATAATAAAAGTGAGTTTTTATTAAATATCGATTTGACAGCTAAAACAGAAATAGAGACAATTAAAGCAGCTTACCCAGCAAAAGATGTTATAGTTGAGCATGATAAAGGTCAATTTGGTTGGTTACCTATGAAACAAGGAACTATAGTTGAAACTATTAAACTACCTATAAGCGGATTATATATATTTGAAGATCAAGGGCATAAATACACATATACTTTCTCAGATGAAGTAGTAAACTTTAATAGTGGATTCTCAGCTTATGACATGACAGTACTTGCTCATAATAAGAACACAAACAAAATACTTCTTGAAGGTAAAGATGAATCAGTAAAAGGGCGATTCTATGTTATACAATTACAGAACATCAAAGGTAAACTTGTAGAGATAGGACGTACTACATACTTACCAACAGAGAAAGATAAAGCTGAAAAAGAATTTGCTTCAAGCGCTAAACTAAAAGATAACAAAGGGGAAAAAGAAGTAACCTTCAATAGATACCAAAAAGACACTAATGCAATCTTCGGTGTACTAGACGGTACATATACTACTGAAATAATCAATAATGGATTTGGATACTACAAGTTTACAGTAGGTCAAGGAGATGATGCATTTATAATGATTGGTAACTTTAGTGACGATCCTAATGCAGAAATGAAAGAAGGAGGTAGAGCTACACTTAAAAAGGTATTCACAAATGAAAAAGAGGGTCAAATCATTTATGAAATAACTAAAGGAGAAGGATACTATGCTAGAAGAGTAGGTTATTTCTTAACTATCTATGTAAAAGATATCGCTGAAGATGGATCTAAAGCAACTTATGCAATAGCAACAAAAGATGGAAGTAATACTATATTAGGTCAAGGAGAGCCAATAGCTAAAACAAAAGAAGAGGCTATTCAAATTAAAGCTCCATCAGCAGATAAAATATTTGATCCTAAAGAAGGTATGATGAAATACGCACATCTTTGGATCCCTACTACAAGAGAGTAATTTAATTTCACAGATATTTTAAGCTAAAAAAAGAGGTAATAGTTGAATACTATTACCTCTTTTTGATTTATTATAAATGATACAATTTTATCTATCGTTTCCTTTTATCATATTATACAACTCTAGAGCTTTACCATCAGTCAACATTGAGATAAAGTGACATATATTCATTAAGCGCACATATACACTATCACTCTCTATTCTATACTTATCAGATAATAGAGACATAATCAATAGATCATACTGACTCTCTTCTCCGTAATAAACGTTATTTACAGCTGACGTAAACGCTTCTAACAGAGCATTGATCACTTTATATCCTACTATCTCTTTCTCTATCACTTCACGGCTCTGGTATACTTTATTAATACTCACAGAAAGAATATCTTTCATCTGAGCGATATAACTACACTTCTCCGTTAAGGCATAAGGATACTCACCTGCTAATATCTTATCTTCATTCTCTAAGAATACTCTACACACATCCTGTATCAAACTCCCTATCGCTAAGGCTCTTAAATAACTCACTCTATCCTCTTTAGATGCTAACTGAGCATAAGTCTGTGGGTTAATACTGTTCTGAACAATCTTGATTAAAAACTCTAGAGCGTGCTCTTCTGGTATCCATCCGAGATTAATACCGTCTTCGAAGTCTGTTATAGTATAACATATATCGTCTGCTGCTTCAACCAAGAAAGCCAAAGGGTGTCTAAAATATGCTGCTTCAGTACGATCATCTTTAGATATAAGACCTAGTTCATTCGCTACATCAATAAATGCCTCTTTATCCTCTTGAAAGAAGCCATATTTCTTATCTGAGATATCTCTAGTCAATTTCTTAGGCAAACTCTCTTTAGGATACTTCATAAAGGCTCCTAGTGTAGCATAAGAGATTCTTAAACCACCTGCCATACCAGGACGACTCTTCGTCAATATAGCAAAACCATTTGCATTACCTTCAAAGTCAATCAAGTCTTGCCATTCCTTATCTGTTACCTGATCTCTATACTTAGCTCCTAGTCCTCGTTTAAAGAAGTCACCTATCGCACGTTCACCTGAGTGCCCAAATGGAGGATTACCAATATCGTGTGCTAATGAAGCCGCTGCTACTATAGCCCCGAAATCATTTACTGTATATCCGTATTCTTCTGCTAAATAAGTATATTTATTTAAAAGACTAGAACCTACTATTCTACCTAAAGAACGTCCTACCACAGACACTTCTAAACTATGTGTCAATCTAGTGTGAACAAAGTTCGTCTTAGACAGAGGGATTACTTGTGTTTTATCTTGTAAACTTCTAAATGGCGATGAAAAGATGATTCTATCATAGTCCACCTCAAACCCTATACGAGTCTCTAGTTCATCTAATCTATTTCTAACAAAAGTGTCACCATACTTCTTTAGTGATAGTAACTTTTCCCATTTCATCATAAGCAAATGTTCAACTAGTTATTTTGATTAGCCTCTAATAATAATTGGCTATTTATAATATTATCTTTTACTGTTTTGAATACATGGTTCTTTGCCTCTGCATAAGACACGTCATATATCCTCGTTAACGTTCTGTATTCTTCTGGATATTCCTTAAGTAACTTATCGTAATAGAAGTCAAGAGCCTCTTTATTCGGAGCTGTATATTCTAACTGTAACTCAAAGCGTCTAACTAGAGCTTCGTCAATCATGTGTATCTGATTCGTAGCTGCCATAAGAATAGACTTCTGTGGTAGATTATCTATCAACTGTAAGATAGCATTCACTACACGTTTCATCTCACTGTTATCCTTATTGTCATAATCTCTAATCTGGCCTAATGAGTCAAACTCATCAAAGAATAGGACAGAACTCTCGTATTGAATTTCTTTAAATAAACTCTCAATATTCTTAGCCGTTTCTCCTAGCTTGGAAGAAACAATAGTAGCAAGATTAACAATGATAAGTTTCTTATCTAAATGTTTAGCAATAGCCTTAGCTGTCATGGTCTTACCACATCCTGTCTTACCATAAAGCAATATTTTATTACTAACAGGAAGATTATACTTCATCAGTATATCACGGTATTTATACTCTTTTAGAAATTGAGTAATCTCAGCTTTTACGTTGTCATTAAACATGACATCGTCTAAAGAAATCTTAGTGCGATCTATATAATATAAAGAACTCATATTAAACAATAAATTTGTTGTGTGTTAAACCACAAATATACTGCTTATATTCCTCGATTAACTCCTCCAGAAAAGAGAAAAAAGAACATTTTAGTACATTCACAACTAATCCCCTAAATAAAACCATTCCGCCTTGATTAGAAATAACGAGCGCGAATAGTAATCTGATAAAGCGTCATTCCGCCATCTTTATTTCTATAGAAATCAAAGTGATTAGATCTCGTCTGCTTACCTTTAACTTCCTTTATATTTACACTAAACGCAGGAAACTCTGCACTTCTCCATTTGCCTTCTTCATCTAAATATAACTTTCTGTCTTGCTCAGATGTGATTTCTGTATCATCAGTGATCACTCCATCTTCTATATAATAATCAATGTGATAACGACTGCTATCTCCCGTTCTTACTAAGTCAAATGCTTGAGTTATTAGTTCTCTCTTATCTTCTAACAACTCCTTTTTATCGATGACTATATAATCTCCTATATTATCATTCTCTACTTCTAAGTTCACTTTCAGATTATCTGATAGATACTTCTCCCATTTACTTCCTTCTGTACTTGGTAAGAATACCTGTTCTGTGAAATACTGTAAATACTTCTCTAATTGAACGAAGTTATAATACTTACCATTCACCCCCTTTAAGCTAACATAATAACTATCTTCTAAAGGTTCATCAGTAATTTTTAAGCTAAACATATCCAAATCAATATGAGGTTCAAGCATATCTTCAATTAATACCTCCCCTTTTGTATTTAAAAGATAGGTATCTCCTCCTAGAAGTACATTATGTCTATCACCATTCCTCCCTATATTATCTTTCACAGCACCTTTTAGAGCATATAACATACCATTATGCACTTTGGTTAATCCCGAATATATAGGTTCTATAATTACTTGTCCTTTATCATTATATAGGCCTACTAACTCTCTGTCTTTATCTGTAAAACGAATATAATTCTCACTAGAATAATCAGGAGCGACTACGTCATAATAATATACATGATCTATTCTTATATCTTCTCCATTATCTTGTTTGATTAGATAATATATATCTAATCCTATATCTTTCTCATCTATTATAGTACGGATACGATTACTATTTTTTACTACTTTAGGTTTAGAAGGGTAGTTGTTATCCTCATAATAATTCTGATATACAAAAACACCTATCCCCAATAATAACAATCCTCCTACAATAGAGAATATCTTTCTCATAGCTTATTTCTTTAACAGTAAATATAACGATTATCTTACAGAACATAAACAAAAAAGGAGTGACTATTCATCACTCCTTACCTATTCTTATCTATAGTTCTGGTATAACTCCGTCTCTATAATCTTATTCTTCACCTGCTAAGAAGAACTTCATTGACTTCATTGGGTAGTCTTCTCTACTCATATTACTAGGGTTAGCAATAGCTTTCTTAATGCTGATCACATCACCTACTTTGAAGTTTGCTTCTGTATATTGGTAATCTAATAAATAAGGCCCACAGAAATAATTTCCTTTAGCATCTTTCTCTATCGCTCCTTTAAAAATACCTTTTTTAGTTTCTTTAGACATAGTATATAACTGTTAATGGCACAAAGATACAACAAAAAAGGTAGCTCAGTGAACTACCTTTTAATATCAATAAAGTATGTTCTTTAAGAACCACACATTTCACAATCTTCATCATTATTAGCAGCCATTCTAGCACGCTGTAACATCGCTTGATAGTCTTCTACAGACACCTGCTCTACTTCTTCTATAGCATTTGGATTAGTTTTCTTCTCGTTATTTAAAGTAAACTTAATCGCATCTACAGCAGACTTCGTACGCAAGTAATACATTCCTGTCTTTAACCCTGACTTCCACGCATAGAAGTGCATAGAGGTTAACTTAGCATAGTTCGCTCCTTCCATAAACAAGTTTAAAGATTGAGACTGGTCAATGAAATATCCACGTTGACGTGACATATCAATGATATCTTTCATACTAAGTTCCCATACTGTTTTATACAATTCTCTAATATCAGCAGGTATAAAATCAATATGTTGGATAGAACCATTCGCACGCATGATCTCTTGTTTTAAATCTTCATTCCAAAGACCTAACTCTACAAGGTCTTTCAATAAATGTTTATTTACAACAATAAACTCTCCTGATAACACACGTCTAGTATAGATATTCGATGTATAAGGTTCGAATGCCTCATTATTTCCTAAGATTTGAGAAGTAGATGCTGTAGGCATAGGCGCTAATAATAAAGAGTTTCTCACTCCACTAGCCATTACTTCTTTTCTCAAAGAAGCCCAATCCCATCTTCCACTTAATTCTTCATCTTTCACACCCCACATATTGTATTGGAACTCTCCTTTAGAAATAGGTGATCCCTCAAACGTAGAATATGCTCCTTCCTCTTTAGCCATTTCCATAGAAGCAGTTAAAGCTGCAAAGTATATCGTTTCGAATATCTCTTGGTTTAATTGCTTTGCTTCTGGACTAGTGAACGGCATTCTCATCATGATAAATGCATCTGCTAATCCTTGTACTCCTAATCCCACAGGTCTATGACGCATATTAGAATTATACGCCTCTTCTACAGGATAGTAGTTTCTATCGATAACACGGTTTAAGTTACGTGTAATACGCTTCGTTACATCAAATAAAAACTGATGATTAAATTGACCATCTTCTACAAACATTGGCAATGAGATAGACGCTAGATTACATACCGCCACTTCATCTGGAGAAGTGTACTCCATAATCTCTGTACACAAGTTAGATGATCTAATCACACCTAAATTCTTCTGATTTGACTTCGCATTAGCCGCGTCTTTATATAGCATATAAGGTGTTCCTGTCTCTATCTGAGCCTCTAGAACTGCTTCCCATAACTCACGTGCCTTGATTGTACGTCTACCTTTACCTTCATTCTCATACTTCAAATAAAGTTGCTCAAACTCCTCTCCATATACATCACAAAGACCAGGGCACTCATTAGGACACATTAGAGTCCATTTCTCATCAGCCTCTACACGTTGCATGAATAAGTCATTGATCCATAAAGCAAGGAACAAATCACGTGCTCGCATTTCTTCTTTACCATGGTTTTTTCTCAATTCGATAAAGTCAAACACGTCTGCATGCCATGGTTCTAGGTAAATAGCGAAACTACCTTTACGCTTACCTCCACCTTGATCCACATATCTAGCTGTATCATTATACACACGTAGCATAGGCACGATACCATTAGAAGTACCGTTCGTACCTCTGATATAAGATCCTGTCGCACGTACATTGTGAATAGATAGACCTATACCCCCAGCCGATTGAGAAATCTTAGCCGTTTGTTTTAAGGTATCATATATTCCCTCAATACTATCATCTTTCATTGTTAATAAGAAACAAGATGACATCTGAGGCTTAGGTGTTCCAGAATTAAATAACGTTGGCGTAGCATGTGTAAAATACTTCTTAGACATCAATTCGTATGTTTCTATAACAGAATCAATATCATCTAAGTGTATCCCAACAGCTACTCGCATTAGCATATGCTGAGGGCGCTCTACTATCTTACCATTAAGCTTTAATAAATAAGAACGCTCTAATGTCTTAAACCCAAAGTAATCATAGTTAAAATCACGTTGATAGATAATAGTTGAATCTAATCTCTCACCATGCTTTTTAATCACCTCATACACGTCGTCAGCAATAAGTGGAGCTTCCTGTCCTGTACGAGGATTGACATATCTATATAAATCTTCTACCGTTTCTGAGAAGACTTTTTTAGTATTCTTATGTAAATTAGATACTGCTATTCTAGCTGCTAACAGCGCATAGTCAGGATGCGTCACAGTCATAGAAGCCGCTGTCTCAGCTGCCAGATTATCTAATTCAGAAGTAGCTACTCCATCGTATAATCCTTCGATAACTCTCATCGCTACCTTTACAGGATCTACGAACTCATTTAGCTCATAACACAGTATTCTAATTCGGTCTGTAATCTTGTCAAAACTTACAGGCTCTCTTCTTCCGTCTCTTTTTATTACGTACATCTACTCTTTTCCTTTTTAAGTTAACAATTAAAAATCTGCGTCGAAGCTAATCTTATTACCTCCTTCTTCTTTAGAAATCACTCCTGCTTTTTGGTACTCAGACACACGTTTTTCAAAGAAGTTTGTCTTACCTTGTAGAGAGATCATATCCATAAAGTCAAAAGGATTACCTACATTATATTCTTTTGCACAACCTAACTCCACTAATAATCTATCTGTCACAAACTCTAAATATTGAGTCATCAATGTAGAGTTCATACCAATCAAACTAACTGGTAAAGACTCTGTAATAAACTCTCTTTCTATATTTAAAGCATCTACTAAGATCTCTCTAATGCGCTCTTTAGGAACTTTATTAATCAAGTGGTGATTATGTAAGTGTACTGCGAAGTCACAGTGTACTCCCTCATCTCTAGATATTAATTCATTTGAAAAAGTAAGACCTGGCATAAGCCCTCTTTTCTTCAACCAGAAGATAGAACAGAACGCTCCTGAGAAGAAGATACCTTCTACAGCTGCAAAGGCGATTAAACGCTCTGCAAACGAATCAGACTCTATCCACTTCAGTGCCCATTCTGCTTTTTTCATAATAGCCGGGAACACCTCTATAGCTCTGAATAATCTATCTTTTTCTTCCTCATTCTTCACATACGTATCGATAAGTAGAGAATAAGTTTCACTGTGAATATTCTCCATCATAATCTGGAATCCATAGAAGAACTTTGCCTCAGCGTATTGTACCTCATTCACAAAGTTCTCTGCTAAGTTTTCATTCACTATACCATCAGATGCGGCGAAGAAAGCAAGAATATGTTTGATAAAATAACGTTCATCTTCATTTAGCTTATTGTTCCAATCAGATAAATCTTGATGCAAATCAATCTCTTCTGCTGTCCAAAAGCTAGCTTCCATCTTCTTATACCAATCCCAAATATCATGATGCTTGATAGGAAATATTACGAATCTATTTTTGTTTTCAGTTAAAATTGGTTCTTGAACAGCCATACTATATTGAATATAAAAGATTAAAATATCACGAGAGAATTCTCCCTCTCTTTTACAAATATGATGTTTTTTTTGCTCTATAAAAAATTAGTGTACAACCTAGTTATTCACAAATGGTACAAGTTATTAACAATAGCTAGCAATCAACAACTTACACAAACAACTAATTTACAACATCTTACAAAAAAAATATTACTACACTAAACAACCTCATCCTACTACCATTAAGGGATAAGAGCTCCTTTCAAGACAGTAAGCTAATCGATTAAATCTTGCGAGATACAGCTCAGTTATTTAACACAAAAAGCTCTTATCTGTACAATATAGAACACAAAAAAACGGCAACTATAAATAGTCGCCGTTTTCTATATTTCAAAAAGTTTCTAACTACTAAAGTTCGAAAGCTTTCTTAGGATTATTACCTAATAATAATTCAGTTGGGTTCTCTAAAGCCTCTTTAATAGCTACTAAGAAACCTACTGACTCACGTCCGTCGATGATTCTGTGGTCATAAGATAACGCCACATACATCATTGGGTGAATCTCAACTTTTCCATCTACAGCGATAGGACGCTCAATGATATTGTGCATACCTAAGATAGCAGACTGTGGAGGGTTGATAATTGGAGTAGATAACATAGATCCGAATACACCACCATTAGTAATAGTGAATGTACCACCTGTCATCTCATCTACAGTGATTTGTCCATCACGAGCTCTGATAGCTAAACGCTTGATTTCAGCCTCAACACCACGGAAAGATAATAACTCAGCATTTCTCACTACTGGCACCATTAGACCTTTAGGTCCTGATACAGCAATAGAGATATCAGCGAAGTCAAACTTGATTTGGTCTTGACCATCGATCATAGAGTTCACGTCTGGATATAATTCTAAAGCACGAGTAACCGCTTTAGTGAAGAAAGACATAAATCCTAATCCTACACCATGCTTAGCTTTGAAAGCATCTTTATACTCAGCTCTTAATTTGTTTACGTTAGTTAAGTTAACTTCGTTGAAAGTAGTTAACATAGCAGTCGTGTTTTTAGCTTCCACTAGACGCTCAGCTACTTTACGACGTAACATAGACATTTTTTTGCGCTCTTCTCCTCTAGGTCCTCCAGTTGGTGTACCCATAGAAGCTTTTGCGTTTACTGCATCTTCTTTAGTGATTCTACCATCTTTACCAGTACCAGTTACAGTAGCTGGGTTGATGCTTTTCTCATCTAAAATTTTCTTAGCAGCTGGAGATGCACTTCCAGTAGCATAAGTAGTAGCTGCAGCTTGCACAGGTTCAGCTTTAGGAGCTTCTGCTTTAGGAGCCTCTTGAGCTGGTTTAGCTTCTGTAGAAGCACCTCCTGCAGGTTTTGCAGCACTCATATCGATTAAACAAACTACTTGCCCTACAGCAACAGCGTCACCTTCTTCTGCTTTTAAAGTGATAATACCACTTTCTTCAGCTGGTAATTCTAAAGTTGCTTTATCTGAATCTACTTCAGCAATAGCTTGGTCTTTTTCAACGTAATCTCCATCTTTTACTAACCATGTAGCGATTTCAACTTCAGTAATTGATTCACCTGGCGAAGGAACTTTCATTTCTAAGATGCTCATCTGTATATGCTTTAATTAAATATTGTTATGTAAAAATACGTTTTTTTTCTATTATAAATTCTTGTCGAACACTTTTGCGATAGCTTCTGCATAACGTTTTTTAGAACGTACAGAACTTCCTGAAGCTGGTGCACTAAATGCTTGGTTACCTGCATAACGCAATGGTTTCAAGTCAAAGTTCATTAACATATGCCCATAAGCACCCATGTTACGTGGCTCTTCTTGACCCCATACGAAGTCGTCTGCATTAGTATACTTCGCTAATACCTCAGCAATTTGCTCGATTGGTAATGGGAATAATTGTTCGATACGAACAAATGCAATATCCTTTCTACCTAATTCTTCACGCTTAGCTACTAAGTCGTAGTAGAACTTACCACTACACAATACTACTGATTTTACATCTGCAGCATTTACATTAGCATCGTCTATCACGTACTGGAATTTACCATCTGTAAAGTCACTGATAGAAGATACCGCAGCTGGGTGTCTTAATAAACTCTTAGGAGACATATTGATTAATGGCTTTCTAAAGTCAGTGATCATTTGTCTTCTCATTAAGTGGAAGAAGTTAGCTGGAGTAGTTACATTCGTTACGAACATATTACTTTCAGCACATAACTGTAAGTAACGCTCTAATCTAGCAGAAGAGTGTTCAGCACCTTGATTCTCATATCCGTGAGGTAATAACATCACGATACCGTTCTGGTTGCTCCATTTATCTTCAGCAGCAGAGATATATTGATCCATCATAATCTGAGCTCCGTTAGAGAAATCCCCGAACTGTGCTTCCCAGATAGTTAGTGTATTAGGATTAGTCAATGCATAACCATACTCAAAACCTAAAACAGCATACTCAGCCAATAGAGAGTTGAATATTCTCATTTGACCATTTTGCTCTTTTAATTGGTTTAATAAGATGATTGACTCTTCTGTATCTTCTGTTTTCACTACAGCATGTCTGTGAGAGAATGTACCACGCTCTACATCTTGACCTGACATACGCACATCGTATCCATCTGTCAATAGTGTACCATACGCTAATAACTCACCCATAGCCCAGTCTAAAGCATCTTTCTCGAAGAACATAGCTTTTCTATCTCCGATAAGTCTTGTCACCTTATTGATGAATTTTTTATCACCAGGCAATGCAGTAATTACTTCAGCAATTGCAGTTAATTTCTCTTTAGAAACTTTAGTGTCGTAGTCAGCTACCATTTTGTCACGACCTGCGATGTGGAATCCATCCCAGTTCTCTTCCATAAATGTTCTAACCTTAGCAAATTCTTTTTCACGAGAAGTGCTTAACTCTTGTTCTAAAGCATCTTTATATTGTTTCTCTAAAGATTTAACGAAAGCATCATCTACCACTTTATCCTCTAATAATCTAGCGTTATAGATATTACGAGAGTTAGGGTGTTTAGAGATTAACTTGTACAAGATTGGTTGAGTGAACTTTGGTTCATCTCCCTCGTTGTGTCCGTATTTACGGTATCCAACTAAGTCAATAAATACATCTGTACCAAAATGCATACGGTAATCTAAAGCGAATAAGAATGCTCTTACTGCAGCTTCAGTATCGTCAGCGTTAACGTGTAATACAGGAGATTGAGTTACTTTAGCAACATCTGTAGAATAAGTAGAAGAACGACCATCAGAATAGTTAGTTGTAAAACCAACTTGGTTGTTTAATACAATGTGAATTGTACCTTCTGTCTTATACCCTCTAAGTTTAGCCATCTGTACAATTTCATAAACAATTCCTTGTCCAGCGATTGCAGCATCTCCGTGAAGAGCGATAGGTAAAACTTTAGATGGTTCGTTTACAAATATAGTATCTTGTTTCGCTCTAGCGATACCTTCGATAACTGCCCCTACAGTCTCTAAGTGAGAAGGGTTAGGAGTTAAGTTAACATGGATCTCTTTTCCAGAACGAGTCTTACGTGTCGATGTAAGACCTAAGTGATACTTAACGTCTCCGTCAAAACCTTCAACAGCATCATAATCTTTACCGTCAAATTCAGCAAAGATATCTTGTGCAGGTTTGTGGAATACGTTAGCTAATACATTAAGACGTCCACGGTGTGCCATCCCTACTACGATCTCCTCTACTCCTTTTTCAGCAGCAGCGTCCATCATAAAGTCCATCGCTGGTATTGCAGCCTCTAGACCCTCTAGTGAGAAACGTTTTTGTCCAACGTATTTTGTGTTTAGGAAGTTTTCAAAAGACACTGCCTCAATTAACTTGTGCAGAATTTCTTTCTTCTCTTCACTATCAAATTTTGCCTCTGTAGCCTCATAGTGATTTTGAATCCATTGTACAGCAGCTTCATCAGTGATGTACTTGTACTCAATACCTAATGTAGTACAGTAAATTTTCTCTAATTGGGCAATGATTTGTCCCAATGTAGTAGTTGGTAGTTGTATTGTTTTTGCAGCCTCAAAATTAACATTCAAATCTGCTTGAGAAAGACCAAACTTCTCTAAACTCAAATCTGGATGCTCTACTTTTCTGTCTCTTAATGGGTTTGTTTTAGTCAATAAATGCCCATAAGTTCTGTAAGCGTCAATTAATTTTAATACAGCAAACTCCTTTTGAAGTTGCCCTAACTGCGCTGAACTATCTACACCAACACTATTACTTGACGTATAAGCTTGTGATAATTGCTCAACAGGCCCACCATTGTATTCATTTGCAAAGTCAAATCCCTGAAAGAAAGCTCTCCAGCTTGGCTCTACGCTATCTGGGCTTTCTAAATATTGATCATATAAATCTGCAAAAAATGCAGTGTGTGCCGCATTTAAAAAGGAATATCTATCCATAATTTCGTCTAAAGACCTTTTGTTTAAATATTATATCTACAAAAATACAACTCTTTATGACAAAACTATAAACTTTTGCTTATTTTTATCTTATAATTATTTTATAAAATTGAAATGAAAAGATTTAACATCAACTATTTACTGTTTTTTTTATCAATATCATTTTTTTTAGGTGGCTCTTTTTCCATTCTTGCACAAGATCAAGGAAATAGCTCCAAAAATTATGATTTTAATAAAAGGTGGAAATTTGGTGGAGGCCTTGGAGTTGGCTTCGGAAGTGGTTACACTGATGTGATGGTTGCTCCGAGTGCATTATACCAGGTTAACCCTTATTTTGCAGCAGGTGTAGGACTACAAGGAAGCTATATCAGCAGTAAAAACAGAAGCTACTACAACAGTAGTGTTAAAGAATACAACTCTTGGTTATACGGAGGTAGTATAATCGCACTGTCAAATCCTATACCTGAAATACAACTTTCGGCAGAATTAGAACAACTAAGAGTAAACAACACCTATAAGTATCACACAGGAGAAAAACTAGATGACAACTTCTGGAACACTGCTTTATTCTTAGGTATTGGATACAGTAACGGACCTGTTACAATCGGTGTTCGATACAATGTCCTATATAAAGAAAAAGACATGGTGTATGGAAGTGCCTATATGCCTTTCGTTAGATTTTACTTCTAACCATTATAGTATAAAACAGAAGAAGTACCCTTATGAGGTACTTCTTCTGTTTTATACTTACAGTGTACTTCGTATATACACTTTTTGATATTCTCGTTTTAAGATTAGAAAAGTCACTTGCTTTAAGTAATCCTCTATATCTACACTCTTAATAGCCTTGATATCTGCCTCTGCGATATCTACTCTATACAGTAGACTAGAAAATTTAGACACAGAAGTCTGTGTGACTATTTTATGCAACTGATTATAAACCTCATAGACCAACTTAGAAGGGGTATCTGCCACTATCTCTATAGAAGGATCCACAGTCATACGGAAGTCTTTCTCGACTTGCTTTACTAATTCTCCTAGTAGATTATACTCACCTACCTTCTGTTCTATATACAGTACAGCCTCTTCTATCATGACCTAGTCTGTTTATACTCTTCTATCCATTAGTTCATGACTAAATGTTCTCAATTGCTGCTTTTTATCTTCCGCAATGTCCATTTGGTCTAAGATAGCTAATGCTTTAATCGTGTATTCTTCAATCAAGTTTTTAGAATCACTAGCAGAACCTGTCTCTATAAATAACTCCTTTACACGAGTTACTTTCTCCTCTGCATTCTGTTCAGTGCTAGAGAAATAATTTACTAGTTCCTCACGTTGTGATTCATTTGCATTCATTACTCCTTTTAGATATAAGAATGTCTTTTTGTTTTCTAAGATATCACCTCCCACTTGTTTACCAAATGTAGCTGCATCACCGAATGCGTCTAAATAATCATCTTGTAACTGGAACGCAATCCCTAAGTTAATACCAAAGTCATAGATATCCTCAGCATTCTTCTGGCTACTACCTGCTACGATAGCTCCCATCTTTAAGGCTGCTCCTACTAGTACTGCAGTCTTAAACTTAATCATCTGGATATACTCTGGAATACTCACATCATTTCTATTCTCGAAACAGATATCCCATTGCTGTCCTTCACATACTTCAATAGCCGTTTTACTAAATAGTTTAGCTAAGTTACGGAACGTATCGCTCTCATAGTTTTCAAAGTACTGATATGCTAATATCAACATCGCATCTCCAGACAAGATAGCCGTATTGGTATTCCACTTCTCATGTACTGTCTGATGCCCTCTTCTCAGTGGAGCATCATCCATGATATCATCATGCATTAAAGAGAAGTTGTGAAATAATTCGATAGCCGTAGCTGCGTGAATGGCTTTCTTAGGATCAATACCAAAAACATCAGCTGCCATTAAAGTCAATACTGGTCGAATTTGTTTTCCCCCTAATGATAATATATATGATATCGGTTCGTAAAGTTCCTTTGGAGTACCTGATAAAGAAATTGAATCTATAAATTCAGAAATCTGCTCTTTATACTTAACTATTGATTGCATTACTTAAATTATTTTGTGTAAAAATACGTGTTTTTTTCGAAGATAATCATCTATATGCCTTTTTTAAACGGTTATCACTAATGCTTACGTATAAATATCATTCTGTCTACCTACTTCTTATTTCACTATACAGGATAGCAATTGTATTCTTAATATATGTTGATTATGCTATTTAATCCTCTTATCTCCTCCTAGCAGTAGTACACCTATATACCTAACTTTAGTACAGAACACCACGACTATATAGACTAATCCCTAGTTATCGGTCATCAGTCTTTCTTCCGTATCAGGCGCTATACGATGCTCAAAGCTAAAAGGGAGTGAGGAAACCTCAGCTCGTTTATACACCCTGATCATAAGCTTCTCTATCGGATGAGCAAATGCGATATACACCTGATCCCTCCCTTTGTGGTGCACACCTTTTTTCACTTTTTTAGTTTCTCCAGTTCTAGAGATATCTCTTATGACCTTATTCTCTTCAGATATTCCATAGACTACCACATAATAATCGCTGTTATAAGGCAAATCTAGCGTCACTTCATTCTCATCTGCTTTCAGTAACTTTACTTCACCTATCTCTGTCTTTATTAATGGTTCCTTATTACTAATCTCATACGTATTGTGCTTTAGCATATCTATCGTACCATTATAGACAATAGAACGTATAGGCCTTTCTACGAGATACCCGAATACATTCACAGACTCATCATACACTTCCCATACTTTCAGTTCTAGTTGGGTTATTCTTTCTTTATCTACATCTGTCAGTACATTATCTCTTTGGCGTTCTTCACCACTAGCACGTTTTGTAGTTACATAGATTCCTGCCGCCTCACCAGAAGTACCATCGACATAATTAATTTTATGAGGAATCAATACTGGTAACAATTCAGGATTATCAAAAAAATAGCGTCTATCAGGTACGCCTAGTACTTGATTTAAATCTATCATTTGTTTCTTAAATCTAGTAATCACACCTAATATACTATCTGTAATCACCTCCACCTCTTGTCCTGCGTAGAGTGCACTTAATCTAGCTTTCTTCTCTTCTGTAGTTAACTCTATTAACTCCCAACCAAAATTAGTCTCATCCATAGCCTCAATACTCTCCATCATCACCTCCTCTATAGAGGTATCAATAACCACCTGCTCTTCATCATCCTTACAGCTACTAAACAGCAGTACTAATGAGATCATGTTTATTAATAAAACTCTATACATATCTATATCCTATTCAATAATTTAGTAGCACCTCTACATTTATTTATATAACCCTAAAATACAACACTTTATTATATTTAATTAATATTTAAACAAATTAATCACTCCCTAATTAACAAAAAGCAATATCATTTTTATTCTTTCTTATCTATTTAAGTGCAATTCTAAACTTTGGAGCTCTGTCATTTACAACCTGACATGACACTAAAAGACTTAGTTATAAATAACTAAGTCTTTTTAATTAAGCTTATTTTTCAAGTTTCAACCCTAACCCTAATCGAACCCTAATTTCTAAAATTCATCAGTAAAAAATAACTAATCAAGTTGTAAATACTTAACTCGCAAACTATAAATCTCCATAATAGTCTATTATGGTGATAATGCCTACTTATGGATGTATTGCCCTACTATGACTAGCACATATAATCACAACTCACTAATACTCAAAACACAACATATATTAACTCTCATATCCTTCGGATAGTGTTCGGTAATATGCAGTATTTACTAGGGGTAAAAGGTTATTTACCGAACTATATTCATCTCACACCCGAATCATCTCATACTAACCAACCAAACACTCGCTACTACATTAGTTACCTCCCTATAGCGATGGTCATTTTAGTGTCCCTGTTATCACAAATATTCCTTTCGCCCTACTCCAATCTCAAATGCCTTGTTACTATCACACTCGTAATTTGATAACATAATGATCGCATAAAAAACAGCCTTAATTATGTGACCACTATGCGATAAGTATCCGATAACTATGCGAACAGTGCTCAAAAATCAAACGCGACGCAGTACTAACAAAGGTTTCAGTAGTAGATAGCATTGCAGTACCTCTAAAGATGAGTATATCTTCTAAGTAAGACGATATTGTTCGTAAATATGATCGTTATAATCTAGTCTTCATTTTGTTTAGAAACTTTTTTATACCAAAAAGTTTTCTCTAAAAAACAACATTAAACACTCATATACAATATTTTACAAAATTTAAAAAACCAACACACGTGTTAAAGTTTCCTTAATTAGCATGGAAACGAATTTATTATTAACGTTTCCAAACTATATTTGCCCTACAAATAATTAAGAACATGGAAACCCAAATATTAGAAAAAGCAACCCAAATGTTTCTTAGTCAAGGTTTTAAAACAGTGACTATGGATGATATCGCAGCAGAATTAAGTATCTCTAAAAAAACAATCTACCAACACTATGCTTCTAAACCAGAATTAATAGAAAAAGCACTGGCGAGTATAAATGCTAAGTTTCTAAACACAATAGAGCAGACGCTAAAAGAGGGTAAAGAAGCTATCCCAGAAATACTAGCTGCACATGATGACATCAATGAGACCTTCTTAATAGACTCTTCTGCTTGCTTCTATCAGCTGACGAAGTATTATCCTAAACTAGCGCAAAAGCAAAAGGTATTTCATGAGAAAAAATATGTACGCCTTATAGAACAGAACCTTGAAAAAGGGATCAAAGAAGGAGTATATCGTTCTGAGATAGACATAGACTATGTAGCTAGATTTCACATCGCATCCTTAGTGGCGATAGAAGACCTAGACTACTTCCCTGACTCGGGCTATAGTCATCTAGAGATACATGCACTACACCTAGAGTATCACATACGCAGTATCGCTACGGATAAAGGCTTAAAAATATACAAAGAATTAACCCAGAAGAATAGATAATGAACAGCTTTAAAATAACGCTTATTACACTATTAGCGACTTTTATTGTAAATGCACAGGAGCCTTTAAGTCTTAAAGATGCACTGCACTATGCCTTACAGCACAAAGCTGAGGCTAAGCAAGCTAGCCTGGATATCGAGAACAGTCAGTATCAGATAGAAGAAGTGAGAGCGAATGCACTACCTCGTATAGATATAGAAGCGAACTTACTGAACAATGTGAAGATACAGGAGATGCCTCTAACAATGGGTGGACAGACACAGATGATTCCCTTTAATCTAAAATGGAACTCTAGTATCACTGCTACAGCATCACAAGTACTGTTTAACCAAGCTGTCTTCATGGGGCTTAAAGCGGCACGCACTGCTAAAGAATTTTACATTATCAATAAGGAGCTTACAGATGAGCAAATTATAGAGAAAGTAGCGAGTACATACTATCAGGTATATCAGACGAAAGCTATGCTGAAGACGATAGAGACTACGATAGAGAGTACTACGAAAATAAAGGATATTATAGAGAACCTACACAGTAATGGACTGGCTACGCAGATAGACCTAGACCGTACTAAGGTGAGTCTTAGTAATATCAAAGCTACTAGACAGAAGATCGTCAATGCGATAGACTTACAAGAGAATGCACTAAAGTTCTTTATGGGAATGGATGTGAACACGCCTATCGCGATGCCAGACACGACTTTCACAGTAGATGACAGTGGCATACTAGCAGAGAATAGAATAGATGACAGAACAGAAATACACCTATTAGAGAAGCAAAAAGACCTACTAGAGTACAAGAGAAAGTCTATCGTTGCAGACTATTATCCTTCGTTAGCAGCCTTCGGAAACTTCGCTTATCAAGGGCTTGGAGACAAACTACCATGGGGAGGTTCTACAGCAGATAAAGTGTATTGGATGAATACCTCAGCAGTAGGTTTACAACTAAAGATACCTGTGTTTAGTGGGTTCGCTACACGCTCTAAGGTGAGACAAGTAGAAATCGAACAAAAGAAAGTGGATGTACAAATACACGATGTGAAAGAGGCACTATCACTAGACTTTAGCAATGCGCAGAAGTCCCTAGAGAATGCTCTAATCACCATAGATATTCAGAAAGATAATGTAGGTTTAGCCAAAAGTATACTGTCTAATATCCAGAATAACTATAAGCACGGTCTGGCTTCACTAACAGACTTACTCAATGCTGAGAATGCCTATACGGAGGCAGAGAATAACTATACTACATCTATGCTAGACTATAAACTAGCACAGATCCAATTAATAAAAGCTCAAGGAGAGTTAAAGACATTATTAGATTAATCGTACAAAAAATCTAACATCACTATCATCATGAAAAAAATTATTATCGCCTTAGTACTAGTCGTTTTAGGAGGAGGTCTTGTCTATATATTATCGAGTAATAAAGCTAAGAATGACCGCGAAACTGCTATCGTGGCTGAACGCAGTGCAGAGGTAACGGTAAGAGCAGAACAGACTAAACTACAGGTATTCGATGCTTCCTATAAAGCAAATGGAAACTTCATGCCAGAACAAGAAGTAACAATTTCCGCAGAAACACCTGGACGTATCCATAAACTATTAGTAGATGAAGGGTCTCGTGTACAGAAAGGTCAAGTATTAGCACTGGTAAATAGCGATCAGATCAATGTACAGATACAGAATGCCGAAGCCGCCTTAGCTACTGCTAAAGCTGATGCTACTCGATTTGAGAGTGCTTTTAAGACTGGGGGAGTGACTCAACAACAGCTGGATCAAGTGCGTCTTATGCTAAAAAATGCAGAGGCTAACCTGAAGTCTGCTCGTATCACGGCAAGTGATGCTAATATTAAGGCTCCTATCAGTGGTATCATTAATAAGAAACACGTAGAGTTAGGATCTTTCGTAGCGCCAGGTGCTCCGCTATTTGATCTAGTGAATGTAGCACAGCTTAAATTAAGAGTGAATGTAGATGAGAGCCATGTGGCTAATCTAAAAGAAGGAGATATTATTACGGTAAAAGCAAGTGTATTACCTAATGACACCTTCCAAGGTAAAGTGACATTCATCGCTCCTAAAGCAGATGCTGCGCTTAACTATCCTGTAGACTTATTAATTGCTAACAACCAAGAAAACAAATTAAGAGCAGGTATGTATGGCTCAGCACTGTTCGATGGAGAGAAAGATGCTGGTACTCCTATCCTATTAGTACCGCGTAATGCATTCGTAGGTAGTGTTAGTTCTAATCAGGTGTACACTATCGTACAAGGCAAAGCAGTATCTAAGAAAGTAGTAGCTGGTCGTAACTTCGGAGACTTCGTAGAAGTACTAGAAGGTCTTAAAGAAGGTGAGACTGTTATCACATCAGGGCAAATTAACCTAACAGAAGGTGCACCTGTATCAATCATTAAATAACATCCTCTAAAATCAAAGGATCGACTTATGAAAATAGCCGAAATATCAATAAAACGTCCTAGTATCATTATCGTAATGTTCATCACATTACTACTAGGTGGTTTATTTAGTTATAAAAATCTGAGTTACGAATTAATTCCTAAGTTTGAAGTAAACGTAATTACAGTAGCCACAGTCTATCCAGGAGCTTCACCTGCTGAGATAGAAAACACTGTAACCAAAAAAATAGAAGATGCTGTAGCCTCGCTAGAGAACGTAAAGAAAGTAGAAGCCATGTCATTCGAGAGTTTGTCTACCGTGATGATATACTTAAACTCTACTGCTGACGTAGACCTATCTCTTAACGATGCGCAGCGCAAGATCAACGCTATCCTAAAGGACTTACCTAAGGACGTAGATCCTCCTTCGCTACAAAAATATTCACTGAGTGACTTACCTATTCTTACACTAAGTATCACGAGTGACTTAACAGAGAAAGAGCTATATGACTTATTAGACAAAAAGATACAACCTATCTTCTCTCGTGTGAATGGAGTAGCTAAGGTAGAGCTTATCGGAGGTGAAGAAAGACAGATACAGGTATTATTAGACCCTAAAAAGCTAGAAGCCTATGGTCTGAGCGTACCTATGGTACAGCAGATCATCTTAGGGTCTAACCTAGACTTCCCTACAGGTAACGTAAAGTCGAATGACAAACAAACCATCATCCGCCTAGAAGGGAAATACAAGGATGTAGAGGAAATGAGAAAGCTAGTCATCGCTTCTCAGGGGGGTATAGATATTCGCTTAGGTGATGTAGCTGATGTACAGGACGGTATTAAAGAGATCGAAAAGATCGCCCGTCTAAATCAACAATCTACTATCTTAATGCAAGTCATCAAACAGTCTGATGCCAATGCGGTGACTGTATCAGAGCTAACACATGAGACTATCACAGAAGTAGAACGCAACTACAGTGATCAAAACTTAAAGATAAAAGTAGCGAATGACTCTTCAGAGTTCACCCTAGAGGCAGCGAATGCTGTAATGTTTGACTTATTCTTAGCGATAGTTTTAGTGGCATTCGTGATGTTGTTCTTCTTACACAGTTTAAGAAACGCGATCATCGTGATGGTGGCTATCCCACTATCTTTGATTGCTACTTTTATTGGAATATATTTATTGGGGTACACGCTAAACTTACTGAGTTTACTAGCTCTATCCTTAGTAGTAGGTATCCTAGTGGATGACGCCATCGTAGTGATAGAGAATATCCACCGACACATGGAGATGGGTAAAAACAAAGTACGTGCATCGTATGATGGAGCTAAAGAGATTGGGTTCACTGTTACAGCTATTACTTTAGTAATCGTAGTTGTATTCTTACCGATCGCGATGTCATCAGGTCTAGTACCGAATATCATTAAACAGTTCTGTGTGACTGTAATTATAGCGACTATGCTATCCTTATTAGTATCATTCACTATTGTACCATGGTTATTCTCTAGATATGGACGTATCGAAGTGATTAAGCCCTCTACCTTCTTTGGTAAGATTATACATGGATTCGAAAAGGGGTTAAACTCATTCACACATGGGATTTCTAATTTACTAGTATGGTCGTTAAACTCTACTCGTAATACAATCATTGTTATTGTAATCGTAGCGATATCCTTCTTTGCATCGATCGCCTTATTACCGATGGGGTATATCGGAGCAGAGTTCTTCCCTAAGACGGATAAAGGAGAATTCTTAGTACAATTAGAACTAGATAAAGATGCGTCGTTACAACAGACAAATAAAGTGACTCAAAAGGTAGAAGACTTCTTAAGCACTAAACCTGAAATAGTAGATATGATCACTACCGTAGGTCAATCTTCTGAAGGATATGGTGGAGCACAAGCTACTAAATACAAGTCTGAGATACACGTAATCCTAACAGATAAGAAAGAGCGTAAAGAGAACTCATTCGTATATGCTGCACAGCTAAAGAATGAGCTAGCACCACTCATCGCTGAGGCAAAAGTAAAGACAGTACCCGTAGGACTAATCGGAGCTGAAGAAGCACCACTAGCCCTAACAGTAACAGGATCTACCTTAGACGATGCTATGGACTTCGCTATACAAGCGAAAGAGCTATTAGATAAAATACCGGGTACGATGGAGACAAAGCTGACTACGGAAACGGGTAGCCCTGAGATCAATGTACAGGTAAACCGTGATAAGATGGCAGCACTAGGTCTAGATATGTACACAGTAGGAATGACGATGCAGACCGCGTTCAACGGGAATACTGATGGTAAGTTTAGAGCTGGAGAATATGAGTACGACATCAATATCAGATTTCAGGAATATGCTAGAACAACGATAGATGATGTAAAAGAGATCAGCTTTAAGAATAATGTAGGGCAAGATATAAAGCTAGCTCAGTTCGCAGATATTAAGTATAGTTCTGGTCCCTCTATCCTAGAGCGCAGAGATAAGAGTCCGTCTGTGACTATTAAATCTCAAACGATAGGACGCGCTCCTGGTGCGATAGCAGAAGAGTGGGTACCACAGTTCGAACAACTGACTATAAAACCTGGGGTTAAGTACTTATGGACTGGGACGATGGAGGATCAAGAAGAAGGATTTGGTACACTAGGAGTAGCTTTATTAGCTGCTATTATATTAGTGTACTTAGTAATGGTAGCGCTATATGATAGTTTCTCTAAGCCATTCATCGTAATCTTCTCTGTACCGTTATCATTCATTGGAGCATTATTAGCATTAGCGATAGCGAATATATCACTGAACATCTTCACGATACTGGGTATCATTATGCTAATCGGTCTGGTGTGTAAGAATGCTATCTTACTAGTAGACTTTGCGAATCACAGAGTAGATGCTGGAGACAGTGTACACGATGCGCTTATCGCAGCTAACCATGCGCGTCTACGCCCAATCTTAATGACGACTATCGCGATGGTGATCGGGATGGTGCCTATCGCATTAGCGAATGGTGCAGGTGCTGAGATGAATAACGGGCTAGCAGTAGTGATCATCGGAGGACTACTATCCTCTCTACTACTGACCTTAGTCATCGTGCCTATCATCTACTCTATCTTCGATAAGATAGGAAGCCGATTCTCTAAAAAAGAAAAAGTAGATTATAATGAGCTAATGACTGCTGACTATGACTACAATGAAGGCTTTATCGATGAGTTCACAGCTAAATATATAGATAAAGAATAATAGAACATTCATAACAACAAGTAGAAACCTCTGGGAGATATCATATTCTCTCAGAGGTTTTGATTTTATAGCACTTATGTATAGCTGTTTTATAGATAGATAATAATCAAACTCTCTCATACGTTTATTAATCTATATTAACTTCTATCTACAATCTAATTACTAATTTTAGACAATAATTAAAACTGTAGATTCATCGTGGATACTTCATATATACAAGTCTATTCTCTAAGCGATATAACGCATCGCTATAAGAATGTTCTAACGGACAAAAGATTAGCTATACTAGATATAGGCCCTAAGCACAAGCAGTATTTCGTTATTGATAAACCTTATCAGTTTACCACCTTTGGGTTAATCTTAGTGACAGGGGGTAAATGTGAGATTACGATTAATCTAGAACCTACTATCATTAAAAAGGATGACTTACTAGTAGTGCTACCTAATCAATTCTTTGAGATCAAAAGACTAACAGAAGACTTCTCTGTAAAGACGGTATTCATTGACCCAGACCTATTCTTAGAAGCGGGGTTTCACGTCAAATCTCATAGTTTGGTTTCTTTCTTATCTTCTGAATACCCTAAGATTATCACCTTGACTAGAGAGGTGTTTAGAGAGTTTAAGAACAATATCAAAAGGCTGACACAACTGTCTTATAACACAGATAATATCTATGCTAAACAACTCATCATACACCACTTCTCTATACTGATGTATGAACTAGGCAACTTCTACAGCAAAACTGTATTACAAAAAAGCAATACTAAACTGATGAGAAGAGAAGAGTTGGCAAAAAAATTCATTTACCTTGTTTCAACTCATTTCAAGAAAGAGAGAAGTGTACAGTTCTATGCAGAATCCATGTATATCAGTAGAAAGCACCTTACAAAAATCATAGTAGAGGTATTCCAAAAAACGCCAAAACAGATCATATCTGAAACCATAATCTTAGAGGCTAAGGTACTCCTTAGAAATCCTAAATCATCTATCACAGATATCATTAATGAGTTGAACTTTACAGATTTATCCGTGTTCAGTAAGTTTTTTAAAACGCATGCAGGAGTATCTCCTACTGACTTTAAAAATAATCTATAAAGTTTATTTAGAAGCCTTTGGTATAAAAACGCCTTTTAGACAATTATTGCCGTTTAATTATCTATTATAAAACAAGTAATAATAACGATATTTGATGCATAAAATCTAAAGATAGCAAGAGTTAAGAAGATTTAACTCACTTGAAATAAAGACGCATAACAATATGATAAGAACAACTACTCACAAAACTATATACGCAAATATCACAGCGATCGGTGGGTATGTACCTGAGCAAAAAAGAACGAATGAGGACTTAGCTAAGGTAACAGACACGTCTGATGAATGGATTACAAAAAGAACAGGGATTAAAGAGAGAAGAATACTTGAGAAAGGACTAGCAACTTCTGATATGGCTGTAAGAGCCATAGAAAATCTAATCACTACATATAACAAAAAACTAACAGATATAGACGCTATCATAGTAGCTACGTCTACACCTGATATGCCTATGCCTGCTACAGCCAATATTGTATGCGAAAAGCTAGGTATAGAGAATGTATGGGGATTCGACGTCAATGCTGCCTGTTCGGGATTTTTATATGCATTAGACCTAGGAGCCTCTCTAGTAGAAAGCCAACGTTATAAAAACGTAGTAGTCATCGGGGCAGATAAGATCAGTGCGTACGTCAATATTCATGATCGCTCTACGAATATACTATTCGGTGATGGTGCAGGTGCAGTATGGTTAGAGCCTTCTACAGAGATAGGGGTTATGGATGCACTAATGCAGAGTAATGGCCAAGGAAAAGCATTCTTAAATATAGAGGGTGGTGGTTCATTATATCCTAATACTGATCTAGAAGAGGATGATGACAAAAAATATATCAAACAAGATGGTAAAGTAGTCTTCAAACAGGCTATACAGTCTATGAGTGATGCTTGTCTAAATGTTCTAGAAAGAAACAACCTTACAGTAGAAGATGTCAACTGGCTGGTACCTCATCAGGCAAACAAAAGAATCATCGATGCTGTAGGGAAGCAAATAGAAATACAAGAAGAGAAGACATTAGTCAATATCGCTAACTACGGTAATACTATTGCGGCAACTATCCCATTGTGTATTTGGGAAAATACAGATAAGATTAAAAAAGGAGACTTAGTGCTTCTAACAGCATTTGGAGCAGGGTTCTCATGGGGAGCTAGCTTATTGCGTTGGTCAATATAATCACCTTTGTAAATACATAAAAAGTCCTTCGAATAACACCATATTCGAAGGACTTTTTTTATATCTCTTATTTCGGTATAAACTCTCTTCTTAATGAAAGTTTGTTCATCTATTTCTTAGATATACTTAGCTGGGTATTCTATCCCTTTCGCATCTAAATAAGCTAAAAGCTCATTATGCTTATTCTCTATATTAGAGATACATTCACAAGAAATAGGACAAATAGCTGCTGGAGATATTTCTAAAATCTTAGCGATTTCATACAACACCTCATTCTTTAGCTTTGTTTTTCCACTCTCTATATCAGAATATGCTTTTTGCGAAATTCCTAATCTTTCAGCGACATACTCTTGTGAATAGCCTGAATTCTTTCTTATACTCTTGATTCTTTCAATATCCATAGCATTACTTTTAAAGACTGACTTCCCGTAAAACACTAATTTTACACTAATCTATCTAACAAAAGTACCACTTTTCTGCATATAAAGTAAAACATATCAAAAATATACTTAATTTTGTAGAACAAATTTTCATAAACAACAAGCCAGTCTAGCTCAAAATGATTAAAACTTCAATTTGAAATTCATTAATCATATAATCTAGCCTAAGAAAACTGCTTCCCCAAGCAGTTTTCTTTGTTTATAGACCTATCTATTCTACAACTGTACAACTTTTTTTACTTCTACTGAACATTACTGACCTTTGGTGTTCAAAAAATGTTCATTTTCAGAAAAAAGCTGTTCGATAATGAACAGTACCTTATTTCAACACAAACTCAAATAACTAAATAACAACACCTTACAATATATTTAATTTATTGGCACACAAATAGAATTATACTTTACAAACAAGTAAACTATAAAACTCAATGAAAGCATTATTTATCTCAACTGCTTTATTCTTAACTGCATTAAGTGTAAATGCACAAAACACATTAAAAGGGTCTGTACAGAATACAGAAAAAGCTCCTGTGGACTTTGCAGAAATATACTTACTAGACACAAAAGGTAACTTAGTACAATCTGCCTTCACAAACGAACAAGGGACTTTCGAGATACACGATATAGAAAATAATACATACGCATTCCAAATCCACAGTTTCGGAGTAAAAGCCTATGACAAAAATATAGAAGTAAACCAATCTTTAGATTTAGGAACTATCACGATACAACAAGATACTAAACTAGACGAGATCGTAGTAGAGTCAACTAAGAAAGTATTCGAGCGCAAAGTAGACCGTACTGTATTTAATATAGAGAACTCTGTACACGCTACGAATAACGATGCAGTAGATTTATTAAAACTAACTCCTAGTCTAAAAGTAGATAACGAGAACATCTCTATAGTAGGTAAAAGTAATGTACGTGTAATGATAAATGATAAACTAGTACAGCTAACTGGTGAACAACTACTACAATACTTAAAAAGTATTCCTTCTGACAATATCAAAAAAATAGAGGTAATCACTACACCTCCTGCTAAATATGATGCTGAAGGAAATAGTGGATTAATCAACATCATCTTAAAAGAAGCTCTTCCTGATGCGTGGAATAACCAAATCAGTGCAGGTTATAAACAGTCTACTAAGAACCTATTCAGAATTAGTGATGTGTTTAGCTATAATAAAGATAAAGTATCACTAAAAGCAGGAATTACTGGCAGCAAGGGAGGGTTTAATGTTGTAGAGAACTCAACAGTATACTATCCAACTGAAACTTGGAATGGAAAAAGTACGCGTTACAACAATAATGACTACTTATCGGGTAACTTCCAGATAGATTATCAAATCACTGATAAAACATCTATAGGCGCTCAATACAATGGAGGAACGGGAGATCCTAAGTTTGATGATGGTGGTCTTATCACTGTTAATAACCTTGTTAATAACCCTGTGAAATACGTCAAAACTAACGCTAAAAATGACGGAGTTAATAACACTCACTCTGCTAACATAAACTTAGTACATAAGATTGATACTCTAGGAACTAAGTATTCAATAGATGTTGATTACTTCAACTATGTGAACAACAAAGAGAGACTTTTCAACACAAATACAACAACTGTTGATAACTCTGTTAACAATATGTTCATAGCAAACTCTACGGGTAATCAAAAAATAGAAAACTTCAGCGCTAAGATAGACTTCGAACAACCCTTAAAATGGGCTAAATTATCTTATGGAGCTAAGGCAAGTTTCGTTGTAACAAATAACAAAACAAACTTCTTTAATCTATCATCTGGTACACCAATAGAAGACTTGAAACAAAAAGACAACTTTGAATACAAAGAAAATACACAAGCTTTATACATTAATGCTAGTAAAGAATTTAATGATAAATGGACTGCTCAAGTAGGATTGAGATTAGAAACAACACAGACTACTGGGACATCTGTGGTATATGACATCAAGAATAAAAAGAACTATGCGAAACTATTCCCTACTGTCTATATAGCTTATAAGGTAAATGATGATAATACAGTATCGATCAACTATAACAGACGTATCTCTAGACCTGCATTTTGGGAGTTGAATCCTTTTAAATGGTACATCACTGAATATAGTGTAGCTGAAGGAAACCCTAAACTACAACCAGCCTTTACGGATAAAGTAGAATTTAATTATAACTATAAAGGTAAACTAGACTTTAGTATGTCTTATTCGAATACGAAAGACGAATACTCTCAGTATCCAATAGTAGATATAGCAACTAATAAAACACTTTATCTACGAGATAATATATTAGATTATACAAGATATAACGCTGGAGTGAGTTATACATTTAATACGTTCCCTTGGTTACAATCTCAAAATGGTTTCTATGCATTCTATGCTGAATCTAAGCTTAGTAAAGATGTAAAATTAGACATAAACAATGGAGGTGGTTATTACTTCACATCGAATAATACAGCTTACCTAAACTCTTCTAAGACATGGACTGCTCAAGTAGACTTCTGGTACCAACCAAGTTTAAAAGTAGGTATCTGGGAAGTAACTGAGGTCTATGCATTAAACTTAGGAATGAAATACGCCATGCTTGACAAAAAGTTAAACCTATCAATCTATGCTAATGACATCTTTAAAACTGGTTCGCAAACAGCTTCTACCAATACAAACAATGTAAATCAAAAATACTATAACTACTACGACCAACGTTATTTCAATTTAGGTGTAAGTTACTCATTTGGAAATAGTAAGATTAAAGTAAGAGATCACCAAGGTGGTAACGCTGAAGAAAGAAACAGAAAATAATATAATACAACCTACTACAACTAACTAACGATGAAAAACTTATTCACATTACTTTTAACTATTCTATGTAGTCAATTCATACTAGCACAGTCTTCTATCAAGGGGACTGTGCTAGACCAATCTGACAAACCTGTGGATTATGCAGAGATACAATTATTTCGACCTAATGATACTTTTGTAAAACAGAGTTTCTCTGACGAAACAGGTCTATTCAGTATGGAGGATATTGCCAAGGGAGATTATGTACTTAAGATATTCCACTTAGGTCAATTAGTAAGTGAACAACAATTAGCAGTTCAGAGTGATGTCGATCTAAAAAATATCTCCGTAAAAAATGATCAACAATTAGATGAGATCGTTCTACATGCTGAAAAAAGATTAGTAGAACGAAAAGTAGATAGACTGGTGTACAATACAGCAAATAGTATCGCTTCTCAAGGAATGGACGCCTTAGAAGCACTAGCTACTACGCCAATGATCAAAGTACAAAACGACAAAATCAGTATCAGTGGTAAAAACAATGTACGTATCATGGTAGATGATAGAATGCTAGAACTACAAGGGGATGCACTAACAAACTATCTACGTACACTGCGCTCTGATGATATCGAAAAAATAGAAGTAATAACAACTCCTTCTGCTAAATATGAAGCGAGTGGTAATGCAGGTATCATCAATATCATCTTAAAAAAGAATAAACGCATGGGAGTATATGGAACAGTAAGCTCTAACTATTCATATAACAACTATAACTCTGGAGGTAGTAATGGTAGCTTAAATTATCAAAATAAGAAGTGGAGCGTAATGCTTAAAGGGAATATCAATAATAGCAACAATTCTAACACCAATGACAACACTTATCAAGATGATAAGAGGTACTTAGGCAACAACTCTTTAAATGAGTCTTCTTATAAAAATAGAGGAGCAAGTATCACTACGAACTATCAGCTGACAGACAATGCTGTTATAGGAGGTTCATACAATTATACTAAATTCTCTGGGGATCCAAGAGCATTTACAACTTCTACTTATAAAAGTTATCCTTTTACAGCAACTGATTCTATTATTAATTCAGTAAACCGATCTTATACTAAAAATAACTATCATACAGCTAATCTATTCTTTGATCAGAAACTAGATACATTAGGGAGTAAAATAGCTATAGGTGCTAATTATTTCTCTAATTCACCAGACCAATCATTTGATATCAAAGAATTTGATAATAGCTCTGTACTTAGAAGATATAATACCTATACTAATACGCTTAAGTATAGTGTATATAGTCTAAATGCGGATTTAACTTATCACTTGCCTTGGGCAGAAGTAGAGTTTGGAGCAAAGTATACTACTTATGACAATAAAGCTCAAGTAACTTATTTTAATATCAAGAATGGCAATGCTACATTAGATCCTCTAAAGAGTAATCGATTTAACTACACTGAAGATAACTATGCTGCATACCTAAGTTTCACTAAACAGCTAACAGAGAAGTGGAGTGTAAAAGGTGGAATGCGCTATGAGCAAACAGAGGCAAAAGGTCATCAACTAGATAATAACGAGAAGTTCACGAAGTCTTATGGTAAGTGGTTCCCTACAGCGTATGTATCATTCACGCCTAATGAGACACACTCATTTAGTTTTAACTACTCTAAGCGTATTAATAGACCATACTCTAATGTCTTAAATCCGTTTAAGTATTATTCTAATAGCTATACATATCATCAAGGTAATCCAGAACTTAATCCTTCTTATACAAACAACTACGAATTAAGCTATGTATATAATGGGGCATTATCTGTGAATCTTAATTACTATCATATGACTGATCAGTTTGATTATATGAATAAGTACGTAGATGGTGTATTCATGAGTTCGACATACAATATGCTCAACAGTGATAACTATGGTGTAGATATCTCTTATAACAATGCGATAACAGCCTGGTGGGAAACAAATTCAGGATTAGAATACATAATGTCATCTCCATACTACAGAAATGAAGCAGCAACACAAGTAGGACTAAAAGGAAACTTATTTGATTACTATTCACAAAACACATTCTCTGTGAATAATGCAAAGACTTTAAAACTATTACTTAACTGGTATCACCAAATACCACATAAGGAAGACAACACTAGATACAGCTCATATAGCTCACTCTCATTTGGGGCTAAACTAGCTTTACTAGACAAAAAACTGAATATTAATATGACCATGCAAGACATCTTCAATACTGGTAAGAGCAATGGTACTTCTTATTACAAAGATAATGTACAGTCTTTCAAGAACTCTTGGAACTCTCGTAGATTCAGTATAAGTGCATCCTATACATTCGGTAACTCTAAGAACAAGAAAGCAATACAAGAAGCAAATTTCGAAGATAAAAACAGAAGTAATTAAATGAATTGAGTTAGTTAGAACAATTATTACTTATCATCCCCTTACCTATCAGTAAGGGGATATTTATTTCCATACATCTTCTTCTAAGATAGGCTGATCAGACAATAGATTAGACACAGCTAATAATCTAGTGCGCAACAGCTCTTTTCTTCCTTCAGGAGTTCGGGTATAAATAATATTACACTTCCCTACTGAGGCTTTCCATTCAGCTTCAAAGTACTGCACTCTTTTCTGATTCGCTCCGATACATTCTGGTACTGCATGATAATCTGAAGACGTTCCATAAAAGGCAACAAAAGATTTGCGTTCTATCACATAACGAGGATTCTCTACTGGGCTAAGTATTTCTTTTAAACTCTTGATAAATAACTTACGCTCTATAATACTTCCTCCTTTTAATGCGAAGTTTACTTCTCCTACAAAACTAACATTACCTATAATAGTAAAACTCTTATATTCCGTTTTGATTAGACTGAAGTGGCATAATGTTTTCAATAAAGTTCTTGCAATAGGAAACAAATCATGGCTTACATCTCTATAGCTTCTCGCTATTTTAAGTGTTTTAATACCTTGTTTTCCAAACTTAAAAATAAAACCGAATATACCTCCATTTACTAAAACCCAAATAATCCTCTTCATCGTAAGACCACCACTAATCAAAGAAGTCCATATTAGATCAAATATTTGATTAAAAAAATATAATGAGACTACCCCTACTAACGAAAATATAGAAGCCTCTATGGTTTTACGAGTATAAAGAGACTCTACTTCGCTAGCCGTCTCTCTCTTATTGCGTTCAATAAAAGGAGCCTCTATAGCATTGATTAAAGAAGTCCCTTTCGCTATTCCTATTTGCCATCTTTTATGTAGTAAATCACGTTGTCTAGCTAATAAAAAACTTCTGTCATTTTGTTCTTTGATTGCTTCTATAGAGTCCAAATGTAAAGGTAATCTCAGTCTACTTGTTCCATTAGATATTTCTACATCTTCTAATACAGCATCATTAGACACACCGACAAAACCTCTAAAGCGTCTAGTTAGAAAAGAAATATCTGTTCCTCCATTTTCCACATAAGGATCAATACTAACCAAATGCCATATATTAGAAGTCTTATCAGGATTATGCTTTAAACTTCTTATAGCACGACCTCTCATCTGATTAGACATTACAAAAGAACCTACATAGCTCGCTAAAATAAGTGAATTAATAGATGGTGCATCCCATCCTTCTCCAAGTAGAGCTTTAGTACCAATTAACACTTCTATCTCTCCTTTTTCAAAAAGCTGTGTTATTAAAGCAACAACTTGATGCCTAGTAGAGTCACTTACAACAACCTCAACGTAATTAGAGTCATAAGTTATAGGTTTACAGATAATCTCTTTACCAATAGCTGTAACAGACAACTCTAATAGTAAAGGTACTGCTCTAATAGGAATAATTACTAATGTACCTGATAATACTCCCATCTTCAGTTCCTGGTTTATAGGTGTACGTCGAAGGTATTCGAAAATAGGTAAGACTCCTAACTTACTTATTTCTATATCATTTATAGCTGTACTTACGTGATACTCTTTATAAATAAAATCAGCCAAAACGACTAAACGCAAAGAAGACTGAAGCATTGAATATTCTAGCTTTATAATCTCATGAATACTCTCTAACTTATTCACACTAGAGGTCAATAAGTCATTCTGTTTGGTATTATTACTAAATTGGACTTGCCCTTGGTTCATTGCTCCATAGTGACGCAATCGATTAAAAAGCTTAGTAACTTCCTCTCTATGCTCTTCTTCGTTCTCAAAAAAGCCAATCCCTTTAGTTGAATAAAACTGTATAACCTTCTCCATCCAAACAAAATTCAGTGGAGGTATCTCTATATCAGTATTCCCAAGAATATACAGCTTACTCTTGGCTAATTCAACATCAAAATGATGGATATAAACTAAGCAAGCAAAGAAGTGCTCTGTATTATCATATATCCAATTCAAATGGCTTTCTGGATCTATTAATAGTTGACTACTAATTAATTCCTCCATCATTGCTTGCTCCTCTATAAGCTTTTGATATAACTCATATACTTTATTTCTACTTTTGAGAAGTGCCTCTCGCTCACTGCTAGCAGGAACATTAAAGTAAATAAAATCCTGATGTGGACATAAGTCATAATCCTTTACTAATTCAGGCACAGATATCTCTTCATCTACCTCACCGTTTAGGGCGATATATCTTCTCCATTCTGCCATTGATACATCATAAGGAGGCGTTGCCGTAAGTCCTACTACTTTAGGATCTATCTCATCCACTAAAGCTGTAATAGCAGTCCACCAAGCATTTTTTAAATGATGTGCTTCATCTGCTATAATAGTTTTGATTCCTTTTTTCTTTAAAACTTTGATTATTTTAGATTGTTGCTCCTTATTATTACTCTTATTTTCTATAGAATCTTCTTCTGTATCAAACTCCTCTTCTTCTTCCTTTTCTATCGTATTATTAAAAGCAGCATATAGCCCTTGGTAAGTACAAACTGTCACAAATGAAGGGTTATATATATCAGTAGATATCCAATCTGGCTTAGTCTCTACTTGCAGAAAAAGTTCACAGAAACGATCTATCCATTGCTGTTTAATAGCAATACTAGGAGCTAGAATTAGTGTAGGTTTATTTATTCTTAACATGACCTCTAACCCTAGAACTGTCTTACCAGAACCAGGAGGCGCTATAACGTGTAATTTATGATTATCTAAATGGTATTCTAGGTTATCTAGAACACGTGCCTGATAAGAACGCCAAGGATATTTAAATGATATGTCTTCTGGAAATCTTCGCATTATAACTCTTCTATTAACATTTAAAGATATGGATATTATATAAAAAAAAACAAGTAGAGTAATCTAATTACCCTACTTGCCTTACATAAAATCTCAAAAATAAATCAGTTATAGTTCAGCATTTCTACCTACTATCTCATTATTCGTTTTAAGTTGTTTTAGGTTATCTAATGTAATAAAGGCTATCTGAGTCAGTGCTTCATCTGTAAAGAAAGCCTGATGAGCAGTTACTAATACATTTGGGAACGAAGTCAATAATTGTAAACGTTCGTCCTCTAATATTGTACCTGATAAGTCTCTAAAAAACACCTTCTCTTCTTGCTCGTATACATCTATTCCCAAAGCACCTATTTTCTTTGCTCTTAACCCTTGTATAATAGCGTGTGTATCGATTAGTTTACCTCTACTCGTATTAATCAGCATTACTCCATCTTTCATTTTACTAATCGTATCTTCATTAATCAGGTGCATCGTATCTGGTGTAAGTGGACAGTGTAGCGAAATAATATCAGACTTCGTAAATAGTTCTTCCAACTCTACATAACGAATCCCTTCAGCCTCTAATTGTTCATTTTTATAGATATCATAAGCTAGCACTTCAGTACCTAAAGCTTTCATCATACGACAAAAAACCGCGCCTATATTACCCGTACCTATAATACCAACTGTTTTTTTATAGATATTCGTTCCTAACAATCCATTTAAAGAGAAGTTCTGTTCTCTAACGCGATTATACGCCTTGTGAATCTTTCTATTAATAGTAAATAGCATAGCTAGTGTATGCTCTGCTACTGCTTCTGGTGAATATGCAGGTACACGACAAACTCGTATATTATGTTGATGAGCAGCGTTCAAGTCTACGTTATTAAACCCTGCGCAACGAAGAGCAATATACTTAACATCCTTTTTAGCTAGATTACTAATCACCTCAGCGTCTACTTTATCATTTACGAATACACATACTACATCAGTACCTTCTGTAATCACATTCACTGTTTGTTCATCCAAACCCGTTTCAAAGTATTCTAATTCAAAGCCAAATTGTTTATTCTCCTTATCAAAGAATGTCACATCATAAGGTTGCGTAGAAAAAAAAGCAATCTTCATATCTTACTATTTTTAATATTATTATTTCTGTCTCTATGAGACAAGGTATTTTCCTTGTTTCACTTATTAAAGTTACTGATAAAAAACCATTAAACCACGTAATGCGACTTCTTTTACCCAATAAACGTAGGGTTAAAAGCAATCCTTTTAATAACAATTTTATATATCTTCATTTATCTTCAAAATCTTATGAGGTAAACTAAGAAAAAAAGGACACTACAAAAACATAAAACTAAACAAATCAACTCATTACAAAAACAACTATTTATTCTAGTCTATAAATCCTCCTAACCCACTCCAATTAATAATATTTTCCCCTAAATACGTAGCACTTACAATAATTTTTCATTATTTTGTGAACTTTCTTGAACGTAAATAAACAAGCCTTTTTCACGAATAAAATGATTGCAAAAATTCAACTTAAATTAAATAATGACGTATTGCTTACAGTCATCAAAATGGTTAAGCATACAGATGACTATATTGTAGAGAATGTCACAGACGCATTACTAATAAGCATCAAAGAAGATTTAATCAATAAGTTAGAAGATAAAGCAAAGACCATACAGAAACAAGTTTCTATTCTTGATCATAATAAAAAGCATTCATTAGTATTGAAATACCATGAAGCGTATTCTATGTATAAGCTTTTAGAGGCTGTTCACGAAAAAGAATTATTCAGTGATAACCTACATATCAAAAAGATAAAAAGACTTATCTCCGAACTACATAATAAACTAGACATCTTCGCTAAAGAAGAAGATATCACTATCATAGATGAAGACTTAGTAGAAGATAACCCAATAGAGGTTACAGAGACTAAGCCTGAGAGAATTTTAGTATTAGAAGGTGTAGAAGACGCTCATACAGTAGATCCTAATCAAGTAGAGATACCTATCCTATTTGATATGACAGATGCTTTTAGTGATCATGAAGAAGAAATAAATATGCCTAACGAGGAATTATCTCATGAGGTAGTATCTACTATGCCTAATACCTTAGAAGAATTATTCACGCCTTCTGTAGAGGATGAAGTAATCCCTGATAACGAACTTCCTTTAGATCATAATTCTTATCTAGAGAAAGAAATGGATGTGATAGAAGAAACAATAGTTCCTACTGAGGAACCTAATACAACTACTGAAACATTCCCTACTCAAGAAACGATCTACAGCACAGAGAAAGACTTATTCATGACAAGCATACCAGAAAGTCAACCTAAGTTAGATTGGGAGAGAATTACTACAGAAGACCCTGCACCATCTTCAGAGAAAAAGAATACAATAGAACAAGTAACCTTTAGTGACCCTAAGTACAACGAGTTATTTAATATTGCTAAAACTGGTATTAATGTAGATGAACAAGATCTTATCAATCACGAACCTATCATCTCATCTCAGCCAGAACAAGGAATGAATACACTACTTACTGAAGAAGAGGACATCCCGTATAGCCAAGATGTTATGCAAATAGAGATATTTGATGTAGAAATGATCGAGGTTGAACCTAATGAACAAAAAGAAAAGAAAGAGAAGAAAAAAGAAAAGAAAATAGTCAAAGCTGAACAAGACGGACAGATTAGCCTATTCTAACGATACAGCCACTCCAAAAAAGAGTGGCTTTTTTAATATAAAAAAAGCAAGACCTCATATTCTGAAGTCTTGCTGTAAATATCTAAAGTCAATAAGCACGTTTAGTTTAATGCCTTATCTACTTCTTGTTTAAAATTAGTATTGTGATTGCGTTGATCGAATCTATTAGCATAATCATAAGCCGTATCTTTAAAGTAAGTATATAAATCAGATAACTTATACACTCCTGACTCTTGATAATAAGGCAATAGTGGAGATAAGCTTAATGTTACCTCACCTTCTCCTTGCATCAACGGAGCCATTGCTTTAGCAAAGTTATAGATATGTATATCTTCAGCACCTAACTGCCACTCACAGATACGAGAGAAGAAGCTCCACATCTCAGGATGCTTTGTTTTTGCCATATAAGACACTAACTCTCCCATAGAGTATCCTACAGAACTATCGTATTGATCATGCGCATGATATTCTTCTAATGCTTTATCGAAGTAGATAGAAGCTCTATCATCACCCGCATCGTACAACTTATTAGCGAAACTACAGAAAGTCTGGAATGGCATTGAATAACACGTCAACTTCTTATTGATCAAGTCTTGCGCCTTTACTAATGATTCATCTATATGACCTAGATCCAATAAAGTCTCTACTTTAGTATCTAACTCACAAGCAGGACAGTTCGCCATATCGTCTAAGATCTCTTCATCTGCCAAGCGAATATACTCTTGTGCTAACTTATAATCTCTTAGATGCAATGCATATCCAGTCATTACATTATAATATGCTCTATCACTATATCCGTTCTTTGTAAGACGTCTTCTTAGGTCATCCCCTATTTCTTTAATTTGCTCTAAAGAAATAGAAGCATTGCGGTAAGCAGAACAAAACATCCACTTATATTCCCATAAGAACTCTGACTCGTCAAAATAATCTTCGTTAGAATCACTTGCATTAAGTATCCAGGCAAAAGCAGGAAAACTCTCCTCACACTTAGAGGTATTTCTCTCTTTTTGAATCAAAGTCAATCTTAAATCAAATCCCCAGTCTAAATCATTGTGCTTATCTGCAAGGGCAATAGCCTCTTTTAATGCCTTTACTTTATCACTAAAACTAGGTAACTCTTCTACCTTTAATAAGATCTTCTGTATTTCTAAATTATAATTCATAATTATACTTTTATTCCATTCATCATTTTTAACTCTTTGTACTCCTTAGAACAAAAATCTGAGCCATTGCGCGAGTCAAACTGTAGTCCTAATCTAGTCGCTATATTGTCATAATACTCGTATAACTGCGTTAAATCATACTTGCCGGTAGGCTCATAATATGATAACCTCGGAGAAAGGTCTAACGCTATCACGCCTCCTTGAGCACATATTAAAGCTGCATGTCTACTCAACATAAACTGCAAGTCATCTTCTGCATCTATCTCCCAATCAGCAATACGCTCAAAAGTAGACCACATTACACTATCTTTTAGTAAATACATAGCATACATCAAACGTGTCATACTGTATAGCATAGAACTGTTTACTTCCCTTAATGTTTCAAAAGAAGCCTTTGCTTTTTCTAAATAAATAGACGCTCTTACATCCTCAACCTTCGCCATACAATAAGCCATCGCACAATAGGTCTCAAAAGGCAAAGCAAAATCACTTAACTTCTTTAACTCTACTTGCTCCATTAACACGATTGCCTCATCAAACCTTCCCATTAAAACCAAATTCTCTATGCGATAATCATACTCCATTATCTCTATATTTTCATCGTCATAAGGTTCTTGCATCGCTAGTTTAATGTATTCTTCGCCTTTCGCATAATCACCTATATTCTGCACATACTCCGCCATAGTGAAGTAATATCCTCTTTTGCTGATATGGTTGCGCTCTAATCTTGCATACAGATCATCCGCTACTGCTAGAATCTGTTCTGTAGACAGTGAAGCATTACTATATGCAGAGCACAACATCCACTCATATTCTAACAAGAACTCTGACTCGTGAAAACGCTCAGGGTATCGATCACAGACATCTAGAATCCAAGCAAAAGCCAATACACTTTCTGTACATCCAGAAGTAGCGCGTTCTTCGTGTATTAAACTATAACGCAACTCTACGCCCCAGTCTAAATCATTGTGCTTATCTGCAATCTGAATACCTTGACGAATGAAACTTAAACACAGTTCTTGATCATCTAGATTTTCATCAATAGCCAATAACAGCTTTTGTATTTCTAACCGATACATACTTAAAATTTAGGTAAGAAATTAGACATTCCTAAGATCATAAACTGATATAGAGCATCGTTGAAGGTATCCATTTCTCTTTTATTAATAGTATACCCTCCTAGCATAAGAGCCTGTACATAAAGCACATTAATTAAAGCTTCAAACAACTCATCATCATCGATAAGCATTACTTTCTCTACCAACTCACTTTGTTGATTAAAACACAGTGTCGGCATTACTTCCTCTTTCTTTTTAAAATGCTGTAACGTACTTGCAAAAGGATTAGACGTTTGAGACAGACTCTGAATATTTTTAGAAGTCAAAGCGTCCTCATTAGCAATGTAAATTGCTGTCGTATCTTTTGGTTCAAATCTCTTCACCTCTGCTCTACAGAAATGTCTCTTTAATATCTTATTCGCTTTATCTATAAAGTGCTCTATACGCTTACTATCTTCTATTGCATCTTCGAATTCCTCTAGAATATCATTAGGCGCGATACGTTCTAGCTTTAACTCTGCATGAGAGCGTTTAAGCTTTTCTATCAGATCCGTCTCATAGCTATACGCTGCATTAATCACTAACTTATTCTGAGAACCAGCTATGCGACGTATTTGTCTATAATCATCTAGAGATGGAGTATAGTATATATTCTTATACGTCTCTTTAATCTCTCCGAAAGCCATCATTCCCTGATTAGTTTCAAAAGGAAGGTAATCTTCGAACATGGTCATAATCTCGTTATCAGATGCCGCCAATGCCTTAATAAACATATGGTGAATACTAATAATCTTCTCTAGAATCTCAGGATTAGTAATAGAAAGTGTCTTTAAGTAATCTTTAAAACACTCACTTAACTCCTTTTTAGACTCTTGTAAGACCGCATTATTCATTAATGACTCTCTAGAAGCCGTAGGTTGCAATGCATTCGAATTAAAAATACAACGCACAAAAGAAGTCCACTCAGGCAACAGATTAGTAGCCTGATCACATAAATACATCTTTTTCAGAAATATTTTATGCTCTTTAGTAGCAGTAGTATTCACCTTATTCGGGATAATATAAGCTACTCCTTGTATCTCACCTGCTTCAGAATATAGTCTAAACACGTCTAAGAACTTCGTCTTAAACACTTCCTTACCATAATCTAATAACTGTTCTTTTGAACTTCCGTTATCTAACCAAACAGGATTACCATCTAAGCATTGTTCTACCTCTCCTTTTTCGATTAGGTTCACTTCTATAGGTAATGCACTACCATAAAACAGCACATTCTGTTTCACCTCATCACGCTTAAACAGACTACGCCAAGCTTTCTTTGCATCTAAGATTACCTTAGTACCTACTTCATCTAATAGAGGGATCATCTCTACTTCATACATCCCGTCTGCCTTACCTGTCCATCTTACAGACTCGTCTTTATATAGCGAACGCGATTCTACAACAATAGCCTCACTCACAACTAAACATGATAACAACCCAATACCAAACTTACCGATTAAGTCTTTATCAGCTAGTTCTCCACGTTTAGAGCTTTGCCCGATAACAGACAAGAACTGATGTACATCATCTTGTGTAAGTCCTACTCCATTATCTTGAAAGATTAGACGATCTCCTTCAAAGGTGATATTGATCTTTCCCTTAAAGCTTTCATCGATGCCTTTTCGGACTGTCACCGCATCCATACCATTCTGTAGAAGTTCTCTGACGAATACTGTTGGAGAGCTATATATATGCTCTGACAACAGTTCTATCATTCCCTTCATATTCACTTGAAACTGAAATTGTTTCTGATTTTCCATTATCTTCTTCTTTTACGAGGACCTCCTACTATCTTCTGTGCATCTTCATTGCCATTCTCTGCAGCCTGTTGATACCATTCCATAGCAGAATCATCACTCTGAGGAACACCCTCTCCTTTTAAATAACAGTTAGCTAACTCGTACTGTGCCATATCAAAACCTGCTTCAGCAGCCTGAATCAAATAACTCACACCATATTCAGGGTCTTTCTCTGCACCATCCCCTTTCACTAACATTAACCCTACATAACTAGCAGCATCCATATTACCTCTATCAGCTACTTGCTTTAAGTAATGGAATGCTTCTACTAGATCTCTCTCAGTACCATTGCCATAGAAGTAACATAATCCCAGACGGAATATAGCAGAATCATACTGTCTATCAGCAGCCAATTTATAATAGTGGAATGCCTTAACCTCATCTATCTCTACTCCTAATCCGAATTGGTAACAAATACCAAGTCCTTCAGAGATATAGTTTCTCTCTTCTGCTGCGATATAGTATTCAAAGGCTTTGTCATACTCCTTCTCTTCACCATACCCATATAGATAATAATCCCCTAATGACAACATCCCTAGAGGAGAACCACTCTCTACTGATTTTTCAAACCATTCTTTACCTAGTTCTACATTTGTTTCTGCTAGATATCCATAAGAGTAATAAACTCCTACTTTATACTGTGCATAGTTAAACCCTGCCTCTGCACCAACTATCATGTATTCAAAAGCCTTTTCATAATCAGGCTCTCCACCGTTAATACCTTCTTCATAGAACAGAGCGATATCAACATTAGCGTCTACAAAACCTAACTCTAGTGCTTTAGAAAATAACTCAAATGATTTCTCTTGGTTCTCTTCACCTCCAGTACCATATCTATAACAGCGAGCTAAGTGATACACACCCTCTGCCATATCTTGTTCTGCAGCTAACTCGAAGTGAGCTCTTGCTTTAGCATAATCAGGTTCTCCTACACTACCTTCTTCATAGATAAACCCAAGACGAATAGCCGCATAAGTATACCCTTCATTCAGCGCATCCTCATATAAGCGAGCTGCCTCAGCGACATCCTGCTCTATACCTTCTCCTCTCTCTAATAGCATTGCTAATTCTACCTTACAGTAATTAGAGTTAAAGTATTCTATCCCTCTTTGGTAGTAGCTAACTGCTTTCTCTAGATTAGGTTCTCCAGCATACCCAAAACGGTGATAACGACCCGCTAATTCTAATCCTGATAAGTTATTTCGCTCAGCTGCTAACTCGAATAGATATAATGCCTTTTCATAATCTGCCTCTTCTTCAAAATCAGCATTCTGATACGCTAGTCCTAATCGATAAGGAGCATAGTCGTTACCTTCTGCCATAGCTTGCTCTAACATTGCTTTTCCTCCTTCTACATCGCGCTCTACCTCTTCGAAGTCTAATAAAACAAAACCTTTTTCAGACATTGCTCTATCGTATTTATACTCAACTCCTCTATCTAAGAACTCCATCCCTTTAGCGATATCTTTAAACTCTTCATTGTACAAGTAGATAATAGCTAGCTCTAGTGTAGCCTCACTAGAATAGTAAGCAATAGATTTCTTGAACATTTCAATACCTGCCTCTTGCTTAGCTTCTAGTCCTTCTGTTCTAGGATAGAAGTAAGAATACCCTAGTACATATCCTGCATGTGTGATACCATAGTCATAAGCATCCGCTAGTAACTCTCTACCTTGCTCTTCTGTATAGCCTAATTCTTCAAAACGACCATTACAAGCCATCATTCCTAACAAATACTTACAGTAAGCACTATTGTTTGCAATACCATCTTTTAAAGCAGCTTCAGCACTAACGTTATCATCTTCTCTTAGATAATAATCAGCTAAGATATAAAGCCCTCTTTTCTTCACATTGATTAGTTCAGAGAACTTCTCTACCACAGCTTTACCTTCTTCTCCTGAAGTACATCCTCTAAACTCAATGTTTAACAAAAACAGATTAGCGATATTTGCTCTCTCTCCATCTACAGCCGTTTTTAGAAGTGCTACTGCTCCCTCTTCATCTTTCTCATACCCTTGTGTACCATAATACATAGCATATCCTACATAACATTTACACAAGTCATCTCCTAATTCCACACCTTTCTTTAGATAGCCTACAGCTCTTTCTTCATCTCTAAATCCGTATCTAGAGTTAATGAATAATTCATATTGATACGCATAAGCATGTTTATATCCTCTATCTATAAATATGTCATTCAATGCCTTCACATCTGTAAACCAGTCTGCATAATCCTCATCACTAAGACTCATACTACTATGAAGACAGTTAGAGTCCTCATTCAGCTGATCATACAGCTTCTCCAGCACCTCATTATTCTTCCCTATTTGTTCAGCCAGCATACAGATTGCATGCGCTTTATACCACTCATGTGGATTGCTGTAATCATTCTTATTTAAAAACTCTTCAGCATGTGCTGTAATAGACACACTGTCATTTGCAAATTCTCTAACGTAATTTAAATATTCCATAGTAAACTGTTTCATAACTACCTTGTAAACAAGCTGATTTTTTTAGTTCTTTTTCATTTTATAGCAAATGTAGGAAAATGGCAATTAATACATGAAATAATAAATTCCTAAATCACACACATACCACCCTCAAACAGTTAATTAAAATACTACCAATATTTCAAAAAAACATGCTTTTTACTTAAAAATAACAGAAAAAAAAGAAAAAAAGGCTCTTTTAGAAAAACACTCACAAATAGTAGAAGAAGTTAGTTATAAAGTACACATACTGTAATTTAAAAACAGCTTACACCCACCCTATCAAAACATTAGCACCGTAATTAAGTCAACAAATAAGTAAATAAATCAAATAAAGAATATTCAAAAACCGTTCGACAAGCTTTCGAACTAACAATTTCCTTTTAAAGTGGAAGGCAAATAAATTATAATTTTAAATAACTATTATTTACTCTTGACGAAGAGACAAGAGAGGCTAACAAGCCTAACACAATAATAGATACTAATACAACGAAGATATTTACCCAGTTAAAAGCAACTGGATAAGCAAGTCCTTCTCGGATAGAAATAAACCCAAAAGCAACTTGTAACGAAACAACAATACCACCTAACACCAATCCTATCACACTCCCTAACACACAGATAATTAATCCTTGGAATAAAAATATCTTGCGCAGGTCACTCACAGGCACACCTATTTGGTTCAGCGTTTTAATATTAGGCTGTTTTTCAAGAATGATCATAATCATAGACCCTACTAATGTAAACAGAGCCATAATCACCACCAATACGAATATCAGATAAACAACTAGATTCTCCATATTCAACATACGGTACAATCCATCGTTTAGCTGTGTTTTATTTTTTACGATATACTCTTCACCGAGTACCTCCTTAATCTTCTGAATAGCTTTACCTTCAGATACTCCCTCAGCGATAGCCAGCTCTAGATTAGTCACCTCACTAGTAGGTATATTCAGTAGTGCACGTGCATTATCTATATCGACGAACACATACTTATTATCTAGATCATCGTTACCTAGTACATATACTCCTGTAGGATTTAAATGTCTTTTAATAAAAGCATCTTCAGGATTTTCGATAGTTCCTTTACCAGGTTTTAAAGCCAGCGCTTCAAAGGCATTCTCTGTATCGAACAGTCCCATAGATAGTAAGTGAGACATACCCACTCCTACTACAGCATCATGCGTATCTGGTTCTAACCAACTACCGTACTCTACCTTTTCGTCAAAGTCAGTCACATTAACGAAGTCCGAGTCAATCCCTTTAATCATAGAGACTGCCTGCTTATCCTTAAACGAAAACAACAAGCGATCCTCTACTACCTTAGCTACACCCTTAAAATAACCTGACTCTTCTAAATCCAGAATCTGTCTGTCCTCGACTACAAAGCTTTTACCCTTTGGGGTAAAAACTTTTAAATCTGGATCTAAATCATCAACGAAAGAAAGACTATACGCTTTTAACCCACTAAATACCGATAACACGATAAACATAGCCATAGCACTCACCACAATACCTACAGAAGATATTGTCGTAATAACATTAATTGCCTTGCTCTTACTTTTACTAAAGGCATAACGTTTCGCTATGTATAGGGAAAACTTCAATCTATTTTTTCTTTCTCTTTTCTAATAAGTCAGGATTAGCGATAGGGTTTTCATCACCCGTAAGCGCTTTGTCGATTTGATCGATATACTCTAAGCTATCATCCACATAGAACAGTAAGTCTGGCACCTTTCTCATTTGGTGTTTTACTCGCTGTGCTAATTCGTGTTTAATTAACGGAGCATTAGATTTTATCCCTTTTAGTAGCTCTTCACCTTTATCGATAGGGAAGATACTTAAGTACACTCTCGCTACTGATAAATCACTTGTTATATTCACTTTAGAAACCGAAATAACTAAGTTAGTTATCCCGTTCTTACGCACCTCACCTTGCAAGATATCCACGATATCTTTTTGCAATAAGGCTCCCATCTTCTTTTGTCTATTAGTTTCCATGATGCAAAAATACAATTTTTTGAATAGTAAACTTTTTTATCTTTGTTTATATAACCCAAAACACTAAGAAATGCGAAAAATAGAACACATCGGAATAGCTGTAAAAGACTTAGAAGCGTCTAATGCCTTATTCGAAAAACTATTCGGTGCTCCAGCTTATAAAGAAGAAGCTGTAGAAAGCGAAGGAGTAAAAACTTCTTTCTTTATGAATGGCCCTAATAAGATAGAGCTATTAGAAGCAACTAACCCTGATAGCCCTATCGCCAAATTCTTAGAAAAAAAAGGAGAAGGCATCCATCATATCGCTTTTGATGTCGAAGATATAGAAGCAGAGATGAAAAGATTAGCAGCAGAAGGATTCACATTATTAAACGAAATTCCTAAAAAAGGAGCTGATAATAAATTAGTTGCCTTTTTACACCCAAAAACAACCAATGGGGTGCTTATAGAATTATGTCAAGAAATTAAATAATTTCTTTTAAAACTCTTGCATGAACCAATAAAAAACCATAATATTGCACCCGTTAAACACGTTTTAACTGGTCCTATAACTCAGCTGGTTAGAGTAGCTGACTCATAATCAGCAAGTCCCTGGTTCGAGCCCAGGTGGGACCACCACGAAATTTTTCGCTCAAAATGAGCGGTCCTATAACTCAGTTGGTTAGAGTAACTGACTCATAATCAGTAAGTCCCTGGTTCGAGCCCAGGTGGGACCACTAAAATTTCAGAGAAGCATCTATTGTAAAATAGGTGCTTTTTTTTTGCCCTTTTTTCACCTTTTTTTTCATCAGTACAACAAAAGTACAACAATTTGTTTTACCCTATAAAGATAGTAAAGTTTTCATTTTCTTGCAGTTAGTTATATTTTTAGTACTTTTATTACTAACCAACAACAAGACACTATGAATACTATTATTGAAACTCCGTTTTTTTTCTTTCACCAGAAGCTTGAAAAGCTAAGCTCTGTAACTCTTTCCAAGAAGTTCACTTACATAATTGCCGCATTATTACCAATAATATCCCTGGTAACATCCACTTTTCAATTACCATATTTTTATAGTATATCTAAATGGTACATCCTTTTGCCTTTAACAGCATTGATTTACTCTATATTATTATTAAGTGCTGCAATTAATTTTGACAAAGGGCAGAACATATTTTTAATCAGTCACCTAAGTTTGATATATAAAGAATCTTTTAAATCATTTAAAAATTCTAAAGAGTATCTACTAATATCTCCTTCTAAAAAAACAATTACAATTAATATCACTACTCCTTCTAAAAAGAAACAGGAGCAAAAGAAAGACAATGTATTTGTTTTTAGCACAGCACATCAGGCTATCATTAAAGAAACTTTGTATGAATTAAAGAAAGAAGTTATTAATGATGACACAACAATGGAAGATTTTAAAAGAGTTATAGAATCTTGTATTAGTAAAAAAACAGATAATCCTGATTCTTCTATTAAGTTAGAACTTCAGTCTCAACATTGTGCCATGTTCTTAGAAGCTTTCTTTATACCATTTGTACATTTATTTACTTTACACAAAACCACACTAAAAGAAAGTTGTCGCTACTTTAAATATGCAACTGTAGAAGATTATTCAGCTATAAACTATGATTCAATAAATAAAAAGGGCAGAAAGTTAATTACAAATGCTCATAAAGAAACTTATGCTAAAATCTTAGAAAATGTAAAAAGTCAGTTATCTAAAAAACTGTCCTAAGACTAAAATTAAATGTCAGTTAACTGACAAACAACCATTTCAAGTAGCTTCATTGCAATAGTTTAGCGTCATAATTCAAAAAACATTTATTATGACAACGCTAAAAATCATTCAAGAGCTTAACGAGATCAAGCTAATGATTACTAAAGGTAATCAGTTTCAAAAAGAAATCTTTACTATTAAAGATTTGATGGCTTATACTGGCTTTTCAGACAGTACTATTCATAAGTTAACTTCTAAAAACTTAATCCCTCATCACAAACCTACCAATGGCACCTTATTCTTTGACCGCCTTGAGATAGTTGAGTGGATTAAACAATATAGAGTCTTTACCGACCAAGAAGTTCTATCACAATTTTCAAAACAGTTAAAAAAATAAAAGCATTGATAGCCCTACTATCAATGCTTAAATAACTATTTCTATAACAAAAGAAAACAGTAGTAAATATAACTACTTCTTTCTGAAAATTTTTTGATATGAATACAACTGCAACAGAATATATTCGAATAGGAACAGAGTACTATGCGATAAGAAAGAAGAACGTCAACGGTAAAGAAATCATTGTTGAACGTAAACTGTGGAGAAAGTCTGAAATCATCACTGACTTTGGAAAGGATATCATCAAAGAGTTACCTAAATTCTTTGGTTATAAATGTGAACCTAATCACATTCATTACACTCATTTTATAGGAGATTACTTTAATTCCTACTCTCCTATTCTATATAACATTGACACTACTTCTGAACTTTCATTAAATTCACTTAAAGAACAGATACCTATTACTTATTATTTTCTACAACACATCTTTGGAAATCAATATCTACTTGCAATAGATTATTTTAAAATTCTATTATTCTATCCAGAACAAATATTGCCAATTATAGTGCTTGTATCTAGGAATCGTGAAACAGGAAAAACCACATTTTTAAATTGGATAAAAGAAATCTTTGATAAAAATGCTGTTTTTGTAAAGGCAAATGCATTTACAGAAAAATTCAATAGTGAGATGGATAGTAAACTTCTCTTATTAATAGAAGAAGTAAAATCTGAGAACAAAGATATTGTTGAAGCAATCAAATACATTTCAACGGCTATGTATCAATCAATTGAATACAAAGGCCAAGAAAAAGTTGAGCAGAAGTCTTTTCTTAAGATTATCATGACAAGTAATCACGAGCATAATTTTCTAAAGATAGATAAAGAAGAAACAAGGTTTTGGGTTATTAAAGTCCCTCCGATAAGAAAGAGATCTACTGAATTTTTCACCAAACTCATTCAGGAGATTCCTATTTTCTTAAACTATCTCTATAGAGTTCCTTTCACGACTGAAAAGAAAACCCGAATGTGGTTTACTCCAGAGACTCTACACACAGAAGCCTTACATAAACTAAAACACGATGTAGATCTTCAAAACAAAAACCTGGTGCTTGATATACTTGATATTATTTTCAATGAATTTGATATGGATCAAATAGACACCACTCCTTCTGATATTAATGCTCTTCTGAATTATTATAACAGAGGTCATAATATCACAATGAGAGAGATACAAACAATACTTGAAAACATAGCTTTAGTTAGATCAACTAACTCAAATAATTATGAACGAGTCAAGATAGAGGATAGTACTTTAAAACGGACTATTCACAAGGGTAAATATTACAGGATTTCAAAAGAAACACTTTTAAATCAGATGACAGATGAAATAAATAACTAATAAACTATTTACCAATAACTTAAGTATTAATAAATCATAAACTGATTGTCATCTACGATTCATCTGCGCTCATCTAAAGAAAGTAATTCACTATTAGTACAATTATGATCAGATGATCAGATGACAACTAAATGACATACAGATATTACTTTAAACACTATAAATCAATAACATACAATTAAACAACCCAAATTATGAATATTCAAGAAGCAAAAAACATATCGATTATTTCTATTTTAGATAGCCTTGGTATAAAACCAACTAAAATCAATGATAAACAAGCCTGGTACCATTCTCCTTTTAGAGCAGAAAACACCCCTTCGTTTAGTGTTAGTGTAACTAAAAATGTATTCTATGACTTTGGTGATAGTACATATAAAGGAAATGTAATTGACTTTGTAATGCTATATTACAAATGTGATATAAAAGAAGCTCTAAAAATCTTAGCAAACAATTCTTTTTCTGTTCACCAGCAACTTTTTAATCCACAGGTTAATCAAGATGAGAAAGATTATGAGATTACAGCCATTAAACCTCTGAGAAATAAATACCTTATATATTACATCAAGCAAAGAGGCTTATGCATTAAAACAACTCAAAGGTATTGTAAGGAAATACATTATATCCTTAAAGATAAAGCTTATTATGCAATAGGCTTTCAAAATGAACTTGATGGAGTAGAACTCAGAAACAAATATGTTCAAATGTGCTTTGGCTCCAAGTATCCTACCTATATAAATAATGATTCATCTACCGTATTTTTATTTGAAGCCTTTATCGACTTTTTATCCTTTATAACTCTTAAACCTAATTTAGAACATAGGTTTGATTACATCATTTTAAACTCCGTTAACACTTTAGAAAGTACCCTTATTCAATCCTCGAACAAGTTTTTATATAAAACCTTAGACGATTCAGAAACATTTGAATCTAAATATAAAACCATAGTTGCTTGTTTTGACAATGATACTGCTGGAGATAAAGCAACTGAGAAATTAATTGCAGCATTTCCATTAATTACAAAAGATGCAAGAGCTAAATATAAAGATTACAAGGATGTCAATGATTATTTACTGAGTATTAACCGCGATAAACTGACGTGAGAATCATCGAGATGTGTCTTTGTCCTTACAAATTGAAAATTTGAACCGGAACAAAGACCACTCGTTTTTCTCCCGAAGGTCGCAAAATTGGTAAGACGATGAAAAGAGAACACAAGATAGAATTTAGAGTTACCCTTACTGAATCTCTGCTTATAAAAAACAAAGCAAATAAAATTGGTTGTAGCGTTTCTGAATATTTACGAAGTACTGCCCTGGGATATTCTGTAAGTTATAAACTAACTCAAGATGAAATTGAAACTTACAAACTACTAAACAAATTTGCTGATAACTTTAGAAGAATAGGTAACCTTTTTAAACTTGGAGATACCACTAAGGTAAAAGAATCCACCATTGAAACAGCAAACTTAATTAGAGCTCACCTTGAAAAACTAAAGTAATATGATAGCTAAAGCAAAAACATGTATTGGAGGAGCAGCACTTTTTAATTATGTAATTAATCCAAACAAAGGTTATGAACTTGCTAGAAACAATCTTTCGGGGGAAACTCCGAAAGATATGTATCAAACCATGCAGATTCTACAAAATCAAAACACTCGCTGTAAAAACAATACAATCTCCGTTGTTATATCTCCTACTATTGAAGATAGTAGAAAAATGACAGACCAAGATTTAGAAAATCTCGTAAAAGATTTTTTAGTTGGTTTAAAATTAAATCCCAAAGACGCGCAATACATCGCTTACTTACATACTGAAAAAGAGCACAAACACATTCACATTTTGATTAACCGTATTGATGAGAATGGAAAAGCACTAAAAGATAACTATATCGGATTTCAAGCACAGAGTATCGCTCACGAAATAGCCCTAAAATACAATTGGACTTCAATAAGACAAGAAAATCTAAATAGAAAAGAGCTTTTAAAAACTAATCAGAAACAGACAGCTGAAATAATAAAAAAGGCTCATTATTTTGTTTTAAAAGAGCGTCCTAAAAACTTAGATCAGTACATCAATATGATGCTAGCACATCAAATAGAAGTAAAACCAACTGTAAACAAACAAGGTAATATTCAAGGCTATAGATTTATTCATTTACCAACCAACACGAACCTAAAAGCAAGTGAGGTTGATCGGAATTTAAAACTGAATGAACTCTTTGAAAATAAGATACCAAAACCAAATAATGATTTATTTCATACTGTACTATATAAAGACCAAGACAAACAAATCTGTTTTGAAAATTGGAATACAAATACAGTAAGTCTATTTAGTTTTTTAAACGCTTATGGAAATTACTATGAGGATTATATGCCTGATATAACTAAAAAGAAAAAACGAAAACAAACACAAACATTAAATCTTTAACTATGGCAAAGAAACAACCTACACTCACAGAACTCACTGAGTTACTATTTCAGCAGGTAGTTCACTTGCAAGAAAAACTCAAGCAAAATATTACTCTGCAAACTCAGCTTTCAAACAGGATAAATAATATTGAAGTAAAAGTAAATGTGTCTGAATTACACAAAATTGAGTCAAATAATAGACAAAGATTACAAGATGATTTCACTGCATTTCAGTCCACACTTTATGATACTAAAGAAGACCTTTTAAAAGTATATAGGGCTATTAGTCATAAGAAGATGTTCTACATCATAGCCCTTAATATTTTTCTTTTACTCACAAGTGGTTTATCAATTTACGTTGCGATTAAAAAATCAATTCATTACTCTGATTATAATCAGTTAATAGAAAATAATAAGAAATCGAATCTTGAATTAATGTATCTGAATCAGTTCTTTAAAGAGAATCCAAAGAACTTTGAGGTATATAAAAAGTGGAAAATTTCTTCTGAAAATAACACAAAAAAGCCTTTATAGTACATTGATTTTTAGTTTTATTTTTTATTAATAATTACACAAAGTTAGGCAATGCCTCGCGGTTCGCTAGCAAGAAAACCCCCATAAATGCTTGACTAAAGTCTTCGCTTTATTGCGCCCGTTTCTTGCGCTTGCTAAGCCATTACCAACTGTGGCTCCATAATTAATTTAAAAATTTAATATTATGGAAACTACAGTTTTAAACAAAGATTGGCTTATCGCTTCAGAAGTAGAATTAATTTACAAATCAAAAGTAAAGGCTTCACAGAGACCTCAAATTACATCTTCTTATAGTGCATATCAAATAGCATTAAAGGCTTGGGATGGTAATAAGATTGAATTATTAGAACAGTTTAAAGTTCTTATGCTTTCTAACAACAATAAAGTACTTGGAGTATTAGAAGCTTCAACGGGAGGAATAACCGCAACAATAGTAGATTTAAGAATTATTTTCTCAGCTTTACTAAAGGCTAATGCTACAGCTTTTATAATTATTCACAATCATCCATCTGGAAAGTTAGATCCAAGTGATGCTGATAGACAAATTACAAGAAAAATAAAAGAAGCAAGTAAGATACTTGATATTAATCTTTTAGATCACTTAATTATAACCGAAGAGAGTTACTACTCCTTTGCAGACGAAGGCACCTTATAGGTGTCTTTGTTTTTTTATATATTCTTAATTACTCTAGTTTTCACTTTTGTATTTAACTCAAATGAATTTTACTTAGAAGCTAAAAATCCCCTTTATCAAATAACCATCAAATAAAAAAACAACTGATTTTAAGTAGTTTAACTTTTAAAACTAGGTTTGTATCAAATAACCATCAAATAAAAAAAGCTTGATTTTAAGCAATTTCAATTCTTAGTTAGAATCGGGCATTTCTAGAATTTCTTAAAACTATACTAATCAATACAAGAACCTAACAATAATTATGTTACCTTAAATAAAAACTATACCTCAAACCGAACAAGATACCCGCAAAATAAAGCAAATATAAAAAGGTATATAACCTTAGTGTATTACAAAAAAAGCTAAAAGAGCAAACAGTATATATATTTCTTTTTTAGGCCATTTAATTACACAATTTAAAAAAACGCCAAAAGTTCACTACTTTCATACAAATCAGTTTGACTACAAAAAACAGCACTTTTATGTAAGCAAAAAATATTGATTACAATTTTTGAAGGCTAACTAGTTTGATTACAAAAAACAGCACTTTTATGTAAGCAAAAAATATTGATT
>NZ_DAMANB010000009.1:0-151931 GCF_032073645.1 Myroides sp. | reverse complement strand
TTAGAGATAAGAAGTTTTTCCTTTTTAGATTAACTAGACTTTTTGCCTAGTCCCCAACTTTTGTCACTGATCCTGATCTAGTTGATAAATATAACTTTAATAACAAAAAAAATCCCAAGCGTTAGCTTGGGATTCTTTGTACTCGAGGCGGGACTTGAACCCGCACGGGCATTACTACCCACTGGATTTTAAGTCCAGCGTGTCTACCACTTCCACCACTCGAGCTCAATTGGCATTGACTGCACACGTTTTTTCGTGATTGCGATGGCAAATATAGAATGTTTTTCCATTAAATAAAAAGACTTTTTTAGTTTTTTTAAAACTATTCTATGGAGTCTTGTAAATCAGTTTTTTATAATAACTAGATTATACTTACTCTGCGTCAAATATATCGTCTGAAGGAAAACTTCCAAAGATATCTAGAGATAAATCTAGTATTTCAGCGTTAGCAAAGTTTGACTTAATCTCCTCCATTGCCTTTTCGAATCTTAGTTCGGTATTAAATCTTCTACTGTTGGCATAGATCTTTTTGTCTATTGCGAGTCTGAAGTAAGACTTACCTGATGGGGTTTTAAACTTAATGAAGTTTAGAGAATCATAGTTGGTTCTAAGGAACGATATAGTAGAATGAATAGCTTCTACACTAGGATACTCTACACTTGTCATTAATGTTTTACCTCTTCTGTGTTCAAAAGTGTACTTATACTTTCCGTTATCTTTTAAACTAATTACGAATGCACTCATATCAATTAAGAAACAAAATTAAAGAAATTTACTTTTTGTAGAAATATCTAAGGGGATGACATTTCTAAAGGGGCAAAAAAAAATCCCAAGCGTTAACTTGGGATTATGTACTCGAGGCGGGACTTGAACCCGCACGAACATTACTGCTCACTGGATTTTAAGTCCAGCGTGTCTACCACTTCCACCACTCGAGCGTGATATAGAGCGAAAAACGGGGTTCGAACCCGCGACCTCAACCTTGGCAAGGTTGCGCTCTACCAACTGAGCTATTTTCGCATAATGTTTTTTTAAGAACTTCGCTTTACTTCTGTATTGCGAGTGCAAATATAGAACGTTTTTTTGTTTATCCAAATAAAAAGCAGCTAAAAAACAAAGATATTTTTTAACTCATTGATTTACAAAGCCTGTGTTCATGCCTTTTTACAAAGGTTTTTACCAAAAAAGAGAAAGGAAGCTCATTCGAGCTTCCTTCTTCATATTATTTTAGTTTTTTCTTTAATTCATTTATCTTCATAATCGCTTCTATTGGCGTGATATTATTGACATCTATAGCAAGGATATCTTCTTTTAATTCTTCTAATAGAGGATCATCTAGATTAAAGAAACTTAGTTGTAGATCATTTTCTACTGCTTTCAGTGGTTGTTGATCTTTAGCATGTCCTTTTTCTAGTTGTTTTAGCATCTTTTCAGCGCGTTTTAGAACTGTAGTAGGCATACCTGCCATCTTCGCCACATGAATACCAAAACTGTGTGCACTACCACCAGGAACTAGTTTTCTCAAGAATAGCACATTGTCTTTAAGTTCTTTGACAGAGACGTTATAGTTCTTTATTCCGTCGAAGTTCTGAGACATATCATTGAGCTCGTGATAGTGAGTAGCGAATAGGGTCTTAGGCTTGCCAGGATGCTGGTGTAGGTACTCTGCGATAGCCCAGGCTATAGAGATACCATCGTAGGTACTAGTACCTCTTCCGATTTCGTCTAATAGAACTAAGCTTCTATCAGAGATATTATTTAAGATAGAGGCTGTCTCGTTCATCTCCACCATGAAAGTTGATTCTCCCATCGAGATATTATCTGATGCCCCCACACGTGTGAATATCTTATCTACTGGCCCCATGCGTACTTCTCTAGCTGGAACGAAACTTCCCATCTGAGCTAACAACACGATAAGTGCTGTCTGTCTAAGGATAGCAGACTTACCAGACATATTAGGTCCAGTGATCATGATGATTTGTTGTTCCTTATTGTTTAGATAGACATCATTCGTGATATAAGGTGTGTCATACGCTAGTTGTTTCTCGATCACAGGGTGACGACCATCTTTTATATCTAGTTCATAAGAGTCATCTATCAGTGGTCTTACATAGTTATTCTCAAGAGCCTGTTGAGCGAAAGAGCTCAGACAGTCTAGCTGTGCGATAAGATTAGCATTTAGCTGTACAGGTTTGATATATTGGGCGCACCAAGCTACGAACTGTTCGAACAATTCGTTCTCTAGCTTATAGATTTTCTCTTCTGCACCTAGTATTTTAGTTTCGTATTCTTTTAACTCCTCCGTGATATAACGTTCTGCATTCACTAGCGTCTGCTTTCTAATCCACTCTGCAGGTACTTTGTTTTTATGCGTATTACGAACCTCTATATAGTACCCGAATACGTTGTTAAACGATATTTTAAGCGATGGAATACCTGTCTTCTCACTCTCTCTGATCTCCATAGCCTCTAGCAGTTCCTTACCAGAAGTAGAGATCTTGCGCAGTTCGTCTAACTCTGGGTGTACACCCTCTGCTATTGCATTTCCTTTTGCTATCGCTACAGGAGCATCTTCATTGATGGTACCTCTGATCTTTTCTCTAAGTAGCTCACACCCATGTAGTGTATTCCCCATTTGTTTTAGAGAATCATTACTACTTTTTTGGGCAGTCTCCTTGATCGGAATAATAGCATCTAGAGAATCGTTCAGATAGATTAGCTCTCTAGGAGATACCTTACCAGTAGCGATCTTAGAGATTAATCGTTCTAAGTCAGATATCTTCTTTATTTGGGTTTGGAAGAGTGTTAGGAGTTCACTGTTCTCTTTTAGTATCTCTACGATATTATGTCTATCCGTAATCTTCTTAGTATCCTTCAGTGGTAATGCTAGCCAACGCTTCAGTAGACGACCTCCCATAGGAGATAAGGTCTTATCTATCACATCTAATAACGTTATCGCATTCAGGTTAGCACTGTTGTATAGCTCTAAGTTTCTGATCGTAAAACGATCCATCCACACATACGCATCTTCAGCGATACGCTGTATATTAGAGATATGCTCTAGTCTAGTGTGCTGTGTCTCTGATAGGTAATATAGTATCGCTCCACAGGCTATCGTCCCTTCTACTAAATCTTCTACCCCAAAACCTTTTAGGGAATTAGTTTTAAAATGAGTAGTCAAAGACTCAAATGCAAAGTCAGTCTTGAATACCCAGTCATCTAGTAAGAATAGATTATAAGTAGTCCCGTAGTTCTGTAAGAAGTGTGTCTTATTACTCTTCTGTACTAGAATCTCACTAGGGGCAAAGTTCTGTAGTAGTTTATCTATATAATCTTGATCTCCTTCAGTGGTCAAAAACTCTCCTGTAGAAACATCTAAGAATGATATACCGATTGTCTTTTTAGCAAAGTGTATTGCACATAAGAAGTTGTTAGATTTAGAATGTAACACTTCATCGTTTAAGGCAACACCAGGTGTTACTAACTCAGTAACGCCTCTTTTGACAATAGTTTTAGTTGTTTTAGGGTCTTCTAGCTGGTCACAGATAGCTACTCTTAGTCCAGCTTTGACTAACTTAGGTAGGTAAACATTAATCGAGTGATGAGGAAAACCTGCTAATTCTGTTTCACTAGCTGTACCTGCACTTCGTTTGGTTAATGTAATGCCCAATATTTTAGATGCTCTGACAGCGTCTTCACCGAATGTCTCGTAAAAATCTCCTACGCGAAATAATAGACAAGCATCAGGATACTTGGCTTTTATATCGTTGTATTGTTTCATTAATGGAGTTTCCTTAGGTGCTTTCGCTTTAGCAGTCATAATGTAGTTTTGTGTTTCAAATTACAAATATAACAGATACATTTTACAAACGCTATTTGCTTAATGAACTTCTAAGAGAGCGGTATGCCATAATATCTTTTTAGCCTGCGTATGATCATAGAGGTAAGTACTGTTATCGTCAGACCGATCACACACCCTAAGGTCACTGCTAAGCATCTAAACAGGGGAGTAGCCTCTACTGAGCTAGCCGTATGTGGCTGTACAAGTATAATGATAAGGGCTACTAAGGCTACGCGAGCCATATTTAATATCTTGAATAGGTAGCAGGTCATGATTGTTAGGAACACACCTAATAAACCAATATAGAAATCAGGGTTAGGATGGATTTCTAAACAAACTAAACCGACAGCAGACCCCACTAGATTTGACTTAAATCGTTCTACAGATAGCTTTTTAGAATTCTGACCTTCTGGTGAGATAACTAGCATAATCGAGATTAAAGTCCACAGGATTTCATAGTTCGGATATTTTAAGAATAGCAGGTATCCGATATAAAACCCGATAAAGCATCTGGTTGTATAGATAATGACTGGGGATGTTATAATTCTAGTTATGAGAGTTCTTACCATAGATTTTTTATGAGTGTGCAAAGGTAGGAACTCTCATTTGATATTGCAATAATATCTTGTTTCTGTTTTTTATACAGATGAAAAGAATGTAATAGTGTTAAAAAATCGTCAAAAACAATGTGAAATAAAACTATTACAGATTTCAGTCTATATCAAGTTTAAAATTATGGAATACTAGCAAATGCAAAAAATATAATAGAGATAAAGGATAGAGCAATAGCTAATATTGGGAATTTTTGAACACTGATTTGTTTTGATTCTAATAACGTACAGATAATTGTAGGGAAGATAATAAGCCCTGTTAGACATAGTATCCATGCCAATTCGACCAAATGTATGTATTGAGGGCTCTGAGCAAAGTCAGCAATAAGGGACCCTTGATATATCACCACAAAGACAATATTGTTTAGTATGGTGAGCAGAGCCAGCTGATTGAGTAGTTTTTTAGTCATGGTGGTGTGGCTTTGTTGGTTTATAACAAAGTTAGCCATTGTATAGGAAGAAAGGGAGCACTACTTGATGCAATCTTTGTTTTAAAAGTGTAATATCGAGTGTGTTATATTTGAATACTATTGCTTTTTTATTGTGTGTAATAATATTGATTAAGGTATAATTAGTTAAAAATAAAACCTAGATGAGAGTAATCCATTTGATAAATAGTATTTTTGCTAAAATTTTTAAGTCATGCGTAAATTAGCCAATAGCGAATTGGATCGTAAAAATGTAGAAGAGTTTAAAGCTTCTGAGAAAACACCTATTATTGTAGTTTTAGATGATGTAAGAAGTTTACATAATATTGGGTCTGTATTCAGAACGTGCGATGCTTTTTTAGTTGAGAAAGTATATCTATGTGGTATCACCGCTACCCCTCCAAATAAAGAAATACACAAAACAGCTCTAGGAGCTACCGAAACTGTAGAGTGGGAATATGCTAAGGATGTAGTAGAAGTAGTGAAGTCATTAAAAGAGAGTGGTGTATCTGTACAGTCTGTAGAGCAAGTAGAGAATAGCGTGATGCTAAATGACTTTAAGGTGACAGAAGGAGCGAAATATGCATTAGTATTCGGTAATGAGGTAAAAGGAGTTAATCAAGAGGTGGTAAACTTAAGTGATGGAGTGATCGAGATTCCGCAGCTAGGTACGAAGCATTCTTTAAATATCTCTGTGAGTGCAGGGATTGTAATCTGGGACTTATTCCAACAGATGTAATATCTTATCAATATTTATATAGCGAAGAGCTACTTCTATACGAAGTAGCTTTTTTTTATGTCTATATAACAGAAATTATTGACCTATAATGCCCTCTAGTGGAGATAATGAGTGATCATGGAGTTATTGCCCTTGTATGGAGAATATGATTTATATTAATTGGTTGATATATAGTTGTTTATTTTGTTTTTAACTAGAATCGTTCGGGTAGTATTTGGGTAAAGCATTGGTTTTGCTCGGAAAAACACCTTTTTACCGAAGGATAGCAAAACTGTATCCGAACAACATTTGTATAAATATTGAATTTCATTGACTTAAGAATGATAATAAGCTAGAGAAAGCATGGTCATAAGTAGCCAAAATAACCAAATGAGGGCAGGGTAATATGTATAATTTAATGATATTATCACGTTATAGTAATGGACTAAATAATATCTTTGAGATAAATAAAAGAGAAATAATGAAGGTATTCGAAATAGGAAGTGGACAGACCATTGTAAAAGGGCCGAGTCATTATTATAGTTGTAATGATGGGGATAGTACTGTGATACTATATAGAGGGGAACATGATGACGAACCTCTGATTAGATTTAGTGTTATCTCTTTTACGAGAGCTGAGGGAGTGACACAGAAAGCCCTTCTTCAAGACTTTAAGGATAAAGCTCATCAGAGGAATACAGAGGCAGTGACGTATAAAGGAAAAAGTTATTTCTCTTATGATAATGAAGATCAGGAGGAGCTGTATATGCATATATTCGAGGTGATGTATGGTGATGATATTGTCATAGCATCATTGATTGTAAATAAGGAGGATAGAGGGAGTGATGAGGTAGCTGTCTATCTAGAAGAGATAGAGGAGATGATCAGAAGTATAGATAGTCTATCTTCTCTACAGTTTCCATTACTAGAACCTAAGTATGATGACCTAGTACATCTAGAGACAGCGTCGGCTAAAGTATTAGGTATAGAGTCAGAAGACCTTCAGGCTTATCACGAGAGTGGTGACGCTATAACGAAGTTACAGGAGATACTGAATCTAAGAGAGTATGCCGTGAATGATTATGAATATCATCAGGCACTAGGTATCTTGTTCGGAGCTTGTTTTCAGTATAGATACAGTGATTTTCATTGGATAGTGGTACATGATCAGTATGGCAGAGAGTTGGCGTTACAGTATCAAGATTACGCCTTGCAATGTTTTCCGATTACGATGATTACTAAGCGCATAGAAGATGAGGTAGAGATCAATGTTATAGCCTTAATGGAGGAAGTGGTACAGCATATAGAGACTGGTATAGAGCGTGATAAAGGGTACACCCGACTAGAGTATAATTATTAATAAGAATAGTCATCAAGAGATTGACTTTCTTTTGACTTATATATAACTGTAACAGTCGTAGTGTGATAGCTACTAATTAATGATAATACATTAAAACGATTAGGATGAACACCAAGATACTATTATTTGTGATGATGTTATCTTCTGTTGTATTTGGACAAGAAATAAAAGGATATAAGTTAGATCATTATTTAAACGAATTGTCTAAGAATAATACAGAAGCAGGCAGCCTCTCTATTTTTAAAAAAGGAGTAGAAGTCTATCATAAAAACTTTGGACAAGAGAATTTACCCGATACCTCGTCTGATGAGAATAAGATGTATCAGATAGGATCGGTGACTAAGCTTTATACTGCTGTGATTATATTTAAGTTAATCGAAGAGGGCAAATTAGAGTTGACCACTAAGTTATCTGACTTCTATCCAGATATGCCCAATGCTGATCGTATCACGATTAAGAATCTGCTAGATCACAGTAGTGGACTAGGGAGCTATGTAGTCAAAAATGGAGAAGTGTGGGTGACAGAGAAAGTGACAGAACAGGAGATATTAAACTTGATTAAAGAACAAGGAGTGAAGTTCACTCCTGATACAGATCGAGCATATTCTAATTCGGCTTATTATCTATTGACTAAAATAATAGAAGAGGTGACTGATAAACCTTATCATTTATTAGTCAATCAGTATATCGTGAATCCATTGAGGTTAGAAAGTACATATTCTGCTAAATTGATGCCTATCTATGTACATAAACCATATCAATTCAAACACGGACAATGGGCAGAAATGATAGACATCAACCCGATGAATATTATAGGGGTGGGAGATTTGACCACGACGACTAAAGAGTTGAATATCTTTATTTATAATTTATTTCATGGTAAAGTAATTACATCAGCCTCGTTAGAATCAATGTTGCCCCAAAAGATAGAAGGTAAATTTGGTAGAGGTATAATGCATTTAGTTTATGATAATGTAAGTTTTTACGGGCATGGTGGAGACACACTAGGGACGCATACGATGCTAGTATATAATCCCGATGATGAAGTATCTATCGCTTATAGCAGTAATGCTCAGCAGGTACCTGATCAGGTGTTTAAGGGGATAGTGAATATGCTGTACCCTAACGGCTATAAAATACTGAAAGAAGAAGACTAAAATAGACAAGCTAACGTAATGGTTAGCTTTTTTTATAAGATGATAATATAACTTTTGTGACTACAATAAAAAAGGTATATTTATCTAAGGATAATAAGTAAAGCGTATGCAATATATAGATTTAGGAGTAGAGAAGTTAGTATTGGTAATACCTGATGAGTATGATGTAGAGTTAGCAGATTATGGAGGATTTATCTTGACTAAAGACGGAGTGAGCTATCTACCTTATATCTCTGTGTATGATATAAGGACAGTAGGAGGAGAGGACTTTGACTTCGAGCAGGTGTTAGAAGACTTTACTACTGAAGCGAGTCATATAGAAGAGGAGGTAAAGGAAGTAGGAGATAAGTTCTATTATATGACAGAGCTAGAGCTAGAAGATCTACATATCTATGAGTATTCTGTATTGTATAACAATGTACGCTTTGAGCTACAGTTATTCATCAGTCAGTCAGATGTAAATTCTGAGTTAGCAAGAGACTATCTAGAAGAGGCAGTACAGATGATAGAATATGTAGGAATAGTCCTTAACGAAGATCATAGTAGTCAAGCCTTGACTCCTGAAGAGCTCGAGTTTATAGAGTCTAGTGTAAGTACGCTCTTAGGAGCCAATCAATATGAGTTAAAATCCGTATTTGATTCTGGTAAGGCGTTGGACATACTTCAGTGGTTATTCGATGAGCAGTGCTTTGATCTAAAGGATAAAGAATATCTAGGTAAGTTAGGATTGTTATTCGGGGCGTTACTTCGTTATTATTATATCGATTTTGAATGGGTAGGTGTAGAAGGTGACCTAGGTTATGAGTACGCCTTACAGTATAAGGATACAGAGGTCGTTATTTTTCCGATTAGCTTAGTAGTCTCTCGTCTAGAAGCAGGAGAACATATCCAAATCCCTCGATTATTAGATAAAATATTTCAATCTGTAGAAGATCAGTTCGAGGAAGAATAAATGTAGTTATATACGTTCTTAATTTAGGTTAAGTGTATGAGGGTGTATATGGTTATACATTTGTCTCATACAAAACGCTACTGATAAGACAGTGGTTATAACCTTAAAAAATAGAATTATTATGACAAATACAGTTTGGAATATCGACCCTACACATTCTGAAATAGGATTTAAAGTAAAACACATGATGTTTACGAATGTATCAGGTAAGTTTAATGACTTCACATCAACAATTAAGAATGTAGATGCAACATTCGAAACTTCAGAAATATCATTTACAGCTAAGGTAGCTTCTATAGATACAAATAATGCAGATAGAGATACTCACCTAAAAAGTGCAGATTTCTTCGAAACAGAACTTTATCAAGATATCGTGTTTACTTCTACTTCTATTCAGAAGAAAACAGATAACTACTATGTAGTGACTGGTATGCTAACGATAAAAGGAGAGACAAAAGAGGTGGCATTTAATGCGGAATATAGTGGAGTACTAGTAGACCCATGGGGAAATACTAAGATAGGACTGTCTTTAGAATCTAAGATTAACCGTAAAGAGTTTGGACTGACTTGGAATGCTGGTTTAGAAACAGGTGGAGTGTTAGTAGGTGAGGATATTAAGTTATTCGCTGAAGTACAGTTCGCTAAAGTTTAATGATGTCTTCATAGATGTAAATTTTTAATATACAAGTGCAAAAGCCTTCAAAAGAGATCTCTTTGAAGGCTTTTTTTGTATTTGAGAATTAAGTGATTTTATTATATTTGTTTCCTTAGTCACTATGTAGTGACTATATAAAATAACTGAACTTAATATACAGAAAATCATGAGTTGTAAAACGTCTCATACAGATTTATCAACAGGATATTGTCCTGATTGTGGAGAATCAATTAAGCTAAAGAGAATAGATAGTCACTATGTTTTGCATGAGATAAGCCACGTTTTACACGTTGAGAAGGGTATATTCTATACTATAAAAGAACTATTGCTAAAACCAGGTATTACAGTTCAGAAGTATATTACTGAGGATAGAAGTAAATTAGTAAAGCCTATTATATTCATTATTATAGCTTCTCTTATTTATTCCCTTATTGCTCATTATTTTCACATAGAGAGTTTTGTTTCTTACCATCATTCAGGAGGTGGAGGAGTGGCAGATAGTATATTTCTATGGGGAGACACTCATTCAGGGTATATGAATATAATTATAGGAGTGTTTATAGCGGTATGGGCTAAGGTGTTATTTAAAAAACACTCTTTTAATTTATTTGAGATATTAATTTTATTGTGCTTTGTGACAGGAATGTCTATGTTGATATTTTCTGTATTTGCTATAATACAAGGGATAGTAAAGGTTAATTTAATGGCTATTGCAGGAGTGGTAGGAGTGCTCTATTGTACTTGGGGAATAGGTCAGTTCTTTGAAGTGAAACGTATAAAGAGTTATTTGAAAGCTTTCTTTGCTTATGTTCTAGGGATGCTCACATTCTCAGTATTAGTGATTATAATAGGAGAGCTACTTGATTATGTCATACTCCAAAGTAAGTAAATAAAGAACGTCCCATGATATACTATCATGGGACGTTCTTTATAGTTAGAAACTGCTTAGCTTCATATACCCTAGTTCTATGTGATCATCTGTTAGAGGTTCTATAGAAGGAGTTATTTTGATAGCGTATTGCTGTTTTAAATTTTCATTTAAGATTTCGTCCATCTCATAGATATCATCTACATCTAGACCATACTTATTATCTACGTGACTATATCCTCTCGGAGGCAGGTTATACTCTTCATAGAAGGCTGTACTCTTTACATACTGGATAGCTTCTTTCTGACTATTAGCGACTACTAGACACGTCTGGTGAAACTCGTCAAAAATACCTGGTTTATAACCGCCTAGATTGATAAAGAATAACTTTAGATCATTAGGTAGGTATGCTTCTCTAGAGACTACTTCTATGTGATGACCTTGTACAGACGTTACTTCTCTCCATGCATCTACGTGTAGTTTAGGTCCTGCTTCTGGCCAAAAGTCAACTATCTGTGGGATGAGGTCTTTCATCTGTGTGCCTATACCGAAGTAGATATCATGCTGTTCTATATGACGTCCTGGAGGAGTGACTCCTAGCATGGTCATAAATAGTTTATTCGTCATGCTTCACTAGTTTATGTTGAATCTTATCTAAGATGTAGATATAATCTTCTTGATTAGCTACGAAGTCTAAGTCTGATATATCGATGATCAACACTTTGTCTGCAGGCATTGTCTTGATATAGTTAAAATAACCTTGGTTCACTTGATCTAAGTAAGTACCTGGGATTTCACTTTCGTAAGAACGACCACGTTTCTGTATATTCTCTAATAAGCGATCTGTGTTCTGATATAGGTAGACATATAGATCAGGCTTAGGAGTTTCTTTATACATAATCTCAAATATCTGCTGATACAGCTTGAACTCGTCTTCTTCTAAAGTGATTTGAGCAAAGATGATAGACTTGTAGATATAATAATCAGCAATGATAAACTCTTTAAAAAGGTCAAACTGTGCTAAATCATCAGATAACTGTGAGTATCTGTCTGCTAAGAATGACATCTCTAATGGAAATGCGTATCTCGTAGCATCTTTGTAAAACTTAGGCAAGAAAGGGTTGTCCGCAAAACCTTCTAGGATATTCTTTGCATTAAAGTCCTCTGATATACGATTGGTTAAAGTTGTCTTACCAGCACCTATATTTCCTTCTATGGCGATAAAGTTTACATGAGTAAAGCCATATTGAAGAATTGGACTTTTTATCTCTCCTACTATCTTAAAAGATGTTTTATCTTTACAGCTATTCAGTAATTCTTTGAAACTTTGCTTTAGTATAGGGTGTGCCCATTCTAAGTTTAGATCTGCGCATGGCTGTAGTACGAACTGTCTGTCTTGCATCAAGGGGTGAGGTACAGATAGGTTATCAGTATTATACACTTCTTGGTTAAAAGAGATAATATCGATATCTATCAGTCTAGCACTATACCCCACTGTATGCTGTGGACGTATTCTACCTAGTACTTGTTCTATTTCGAGTACCTTTAGAATAACCGTTTCAGCTTTTAGCGTACTGTGTAATAATACAGCACAATTAAAGAAAGGATCGCTCTCAAAACCCCAAGCAGGAAATTCGTAAATAGGTGATATTTTTATGACTGTACCAATATGCTTGTTAATCAGTTCGATAGATTTCTCTATGTTAGATAATTTATCTCCTTGATTAGAACCTATTGATAATACTATTTGATTTTGCGTAAACATGGGGCAAAGTAAATAAAAGAAAATTGAATAATCGTTACTTTTGTATCAGTTAATAATGCAAATTTACGGGTATAATCTGTAACTTTTTTTATAATTTGAATACTAATAAGATAAATTGTTTTTAATATGAGGTTTTTAAGAAATGTTTTAGCTACGATAGTAGGTCTGTTTATATTCTTCGGAATATTATTTTTTGGACTGATGATCATCGGTGTAGCTATGGGAAGTAGTTCTGATACTGTTACAGTAAAAGATAGTTCAGTTATTAATTTAGATTTATCTGGTGTGAAATATGATTATGCAGGTAAATATAATATGAAGGAATTCGGCTTTAGAGAAGCTGGAAAAGATGGTGTGTCTGACGTACTAGCAGCTATAGAGTATGCGAAGACAGATGATCGTATTAAAGGGATCTCTATTCTGAATAATAACTCTATGCTAGGAGTAGTACAGAAACGCGAGATTAGAAATAAACTAGAAGAGTTTAAAGCAACAGGTAAGTTCGTATTGGCGTATGCTAATGTGTATTCACAAGGAGAATATTATTTAAACTCTATTGCAGATACTATTTATATTAATCCAGTAGGTGGGTTAGACTTTAAGGGATTGTCTACAGAGATTCTTTACTTAAAAGGATTACAAGATAAAACGGGAGTACAAATGGAAGTAATGAGACACGGTAAATATAAAAGTGCTGTAGAACCATTCTTACAAGAAAACATGAGCGAGGCGAATAGAGAGCAGACAACAGTGTTCTTAAAGTCTATTTGGGAAACATTAGTTAACGATATCTCTAAGAGCAGAAAGATATCTGTAGATAGCTTAAACGGTATAGCAAATAATCTAGGAGCTAGAACACCTAAATTAGCTTTAAAAACGGGATTAGTGGATAAAGTAGCTTATGAGGACGAGTACCATGCAGCGATTAAACATGAATTAGGAGTAGAAGGAGATAAAGATTATAATAGCGTAGATATCTTAGATTACGTTAAAGATGTGATTGTGAAAAATAGTGCAAAAACAGCTAAAGATCGTATTGCAGTAATCTATGCACAAGGGGAGATTAGAGATGGTGAAGGTAGCGTAAGCTATATCGGTGAAGGATCTATCAACCGTGCTCTAAAAGCAGCAAGAAAGGATGATAAGATAAAAGCTATCGTACTTAGAGTAAATAGCCCTGGAGGTAGTGCTCTGACTTCTGAGTTAATCTGGAGAGAGATAGAGTTGACTAAAAAAGTGAAACCAGTGATTGTTTCTATGGGAGATGTAGCTGCATCTGGAGGGTATTATATCTCTAGTAATGCAGATAGAATCTTCGCAGATCCAGGTACGATTACAGGTTCTATAGGGGTATTCGGTATGGTTCCGAACTTTAAAGCATTAGCTACAAAGTATGGAGTAAATGCAGAGCAAGTGAAGACACATGATAATGCGGCTAACTATAGTCCGTTTAGAGATGTTGATCCAGGCTTTAGAATGATGGTGACAGAAGGCATAGAGGATGTATATACGACATTCGTTCAGAGAGTAGCTGATGGAAGAAAGATGACAGTAGAACAAGTAAACGAATTAGCGCAAGGTAGAGTGTGGACTGGAAAAGATGCACTAGAAAATAAATTAGTAGATGAACTAGGAGGATTAGATACAGCTATCGCTTATGCTGCTAAAAAGGTAGAGATAGACGATTATAAAGTAGTAAACTACCCAGAGTATAAAATGAAGTTCGAAGATATGCTTAGAGGGTATCTAGGTGCTTCTGTATTTAAATCAGAAGAAGAGCTAATCAAAGAAAAGATAGGTGAAGCTAACTATGAAATGATAGAGAGACTTAACTATTTCAACAATATGAGAGGTGTACAAGCAATATTGCCTTTTGAAGTAAAAATAGAGTAGTAATAAGATAATGTTATAGTCAAATTTATGCTTTCGTTAAAGAAGACATAAATTGATTAATATCGAATAAAGAGTTATCCTTTTAGACTAGGGATAACTCTTTTTTTTTGTTATTTTGTAATAAAATGAAAAGTTATGAATAAAAAGGTTTTAAAATGGACAGGAGGTATAGTGTTGGGATTGTTTATCTTACTAATGCTAACACCTATTTTGTTTAAGGGAAAAATACAAGATTTAGTACTTAAAACTATTAATGACAACTTAAATGCGAAGGTGACATTCGAGAAAGTAGACCTGAGCTTTATACGTAACTTTCCTAAGGCAACAGTAGTGATTAAGGATTTGGCTGTTGTGAATAAGGCGCCATTCGATGGAGATACGTTAGTGTCTGCCAAAATGATAGGGCTAAAGATGTCTATTATGGAGTTATTCAATGGGGCGGATAAGCCTATGAGTATAGAAGATATCTTAGTAGAAAATGCTAAGGTTAACGTGATAGTGAATGAACAAGGGGTAGCTAACTATGATATAGCATTAAAAAAAGAGGATGAAGAGGATGAAGACTCTTCTGATAAGGATCCATTCTCTTTAGCTTTAAATCATTATAAGATAGACAATCTAAACTTAACGTATAAAGATTTAGGGAGTAAGATGATGTTTACTATTAACGAGTTTTATCACCAAGGGACAGGTAATCTATCAGATGATATACTGGATTTAGATACAGAGTCTAAAGCAAAAGTTTCGTTTGTAATGGAGGATACTAAGTTTCTGAATGAGGTAAACTTATCGCTGAAAGCTTTAATCGGAATGGATATGACGAATCAATTGTATTCATTTAAAGAGAATAAAGCATTGATTAATCAGTTGCCATTAGCATTTGATGGTTCAGTGCAGTTATTAGAAGACGGACAGCAGTTTGATTTGAGTTTTGCTACTCCTGACTCAGACTTTAAAAACTTCTTAGGATTAATACCAGAAGCTTATGCGGGTAATCTAAAAGGGGTGACTACATCAGGTGATTTTAAAGTAGAAGGAAAAGTAAAAGGTAAAATGACAGAAACGACTATTCCTACACTAGCTATTCATATGAATGCAAAGAATGCTTCCTTTAAGTATCCAGATCTTCCTAAAGCAGTTCAGAATATTCTATTAGATATTAATGTGATGAATGAGACGGGGATAATGAAAGATCTATATGTAGATATTAACCAATTGTCATTTAAGATAGATCAAGATATATTCAATGCGAAAGCAAAGATTAAGAACATTAGCGAGAATGCATTAGTAGATGCGAATTTTGATGGAGTTATTAATTTGGCAAATGTATCTAAAGCATATCCTGTGAAACTAGATACACCACTGACAGGGATATTAAAAGCGAAAGTAGCTACTAATTTTGATATGAACTCTGTAGAGAAAGAACAATATCAAAATATAAAAAACAGTGGTAGTGTATCTTTGACAGGCTTTAATTTTAGTACAGATGCGATGGCTAAGCCAATGCAGATACAAGAGGCAGCTCTTACTTTTAATACAAGTAATGTTACGCTAAATAAACTTGCTATAAAAACAGGTACTTCAGATCTAAATGCAGACGGAAGGTTAGATAATCTATATGGGTTCTTATTTAAGAAGCAGACCTTAAAAGGAAACTTTAATTTAAACTCTAATAATTTTGTATTAGCTGATTTATTAAAAGAAGACACTGCGAAAGCAGAAGATAAGAAAGAGAAATCAACTACAACAAAAGCATCTGATCCATTAAAGATTCCAGGGTTCTTAGATTGTACAATTAATGCAAATGCAAAGACAGTAGTATACGATGATCTAACACTTAAGAATGTAAAAGGAACATTAGTGATTAAAGATGAAGCTGCACGTCTTCAGAATATGTCAACAGATCTTTTTGGTGGGAAAATAGCATTCGGAGGGAATGTATCTACAAAAGAAGCTATACCTACATTTGATATGAACTTAGGACTACAAAGTTTAGATATCAAACAGACTTTTACTGATTTAGGGTTTTTAAAAGCTGTAGCACCTATTGCTAATGTGATGTCAGGGAAAGTAAATGCAGCTGTAGTGATGAAAGGAAAGTTAAATGCAGCAGATTTATCACCAGACTTAAATACAATGTCAGGTGATATAAAAGGTGATTTAGCGAATGCTAGTATTAATGCTCAGAATTCTAAACTACTATCTTCATTAGATGGAGCGTTGAACTTCATTGATTTGAAGAATCTAGATTTGAGTAATAAAAAGATGCACATTGTTTTTAATAATGGACGTGTGCAGTTTAAACCTTTTGATATAAAAACAAAAGACTTAGCAGTGACTGTATCAGGAGAGCATGGCTTTGATCAAAGTCTTAATTATGCTTTGGACTTTAAAGTACCAGCTAAATTATTAGGTAATGACGTTGCTAATGCATTGACTGCTTTAGGGCCTAAATCTAGTAATAAGTTTGATGCAATACCTGTGAAAGTAGGGGTAACAGGTGACTTTACCAACCCAAAGGTGTCTGCTAATATGGCTGATGTAGTAAAGAATATTACAAATGAAATCTTAGAAGAACAGAAGAATCAATTAGTAGGAAAAGGTAAAGATGCATTGTTAGATATCTTAGGAGGTAAAAAGGAAAACAATACTCCAAATGAGGAGGATGTGACAAAGAAAAATGAAACTGAAGAAACAGTCAACAAAATTAGCGAAGGCTTAAAAGGGCTTTTCGGTAAAAAGAAAAAGACAGAAGAAACAGAATAGTATAAAAAAAACGAGCTCCAATTAAGGGAGCTCGTTTTTTTTATATATGTTATTAGATCACTTCGATATTAACCATATATCCTTCATAAGTACGGATATTAAATACAGTACCATCTTCGAATAGTAGATATTGTCCTTTGACACCTTTTAACTTACCTTCATAAGAAGGAGTCTTATCAAGGTTAAGACTTTTTATCTTTGTTGGGAATTGTATGACAGGGTAATTTAGATTAAAGATAGAAGAGTCAGTTTGATCAAAGTAAGGTCTTACTTCTTCTGGTAGTTTCTCTTTTAGAGAATTTCTTATTTCTTCTAAGTTTGTTTCTAGTACTTCATTCTGTAGCATCTTTCTCCAATTCGTTTTGTCTGTAAACATATCTTTTAGAGCTACCTCAGTGATTCCTGCTAAGTATCTATTTGGTACTTCTACTATCTCTATTGCTTTAGAAGCCCCTTGATCTATCCATCTAGTAGGTACTTGTGTTTTTCTAGTTACTCCTACTTTTACATCACTAGCTACAGCTAGATATACAATATGAGGCTGTATCTGCACCTTTGTTTCATACTCTAGGTCTCTATCTTCTATCCCTAGGTGAGCTGTACTTAACTCAGGTCTCATGATCCAATCACCTACTTGTGCACTAGAGTAAAAACACTCATAACAAAAGCCTTGTCTAAATATTTTTTTGTGCTGTCCACAGTTTAAACATTCATATCCTGTAAACTCAATCTTTATGTTTCTGTCAAGAATCTGATTTATATTGATGAAGTTGCTTTTAAATACTAAATAGTATTCAATAGGGGTGTTAAATTCCGTCTGCATTTTGTTTAAAACTCCTTCGTATTGCATAGATAAAATTGTTATTTTTGGGTAAGTTGTAAAAGTACGAAAAAACATTTACGACTGTAATTACTAACTTTTCATAATGAAAAGATTAGATACTTGACTAATTAATAAGATATGGCATTCACAATTATTAATTCTATCGCTTCTTGGATATTGAAGAAGAGAATTCACCAGATAGATCTATTTAGAAAATATCCAAATGAAGTACAAAATGACTTGTTTTTGAATTTAATGAAGACAAATGAGAAGACAATCTTGGGAAAGCAGTTTGGCTACGATAGTATAAAGAGCTATGGAGACTTTGCAGAGAGAGTGCCTTTATTTAAGTACGAGGAGTTCGAGCCTTATATAGAACGTGCTCGTCAAGGAGAGAATAATATCTTTTGGCCAGAACCTATTCGTTGGTTTGCTAAGTCAAGTGGAACTACTAATGCAAAGAGTAAGTTTATACCTGTGAGTAATGAAGCATTAGAAAACTGTCATTATAAAGCAGCAAAAGACTTACTGTGTTTATACTTAAATAATAATGAGGATTCACAGTTATTTACCGGGAAGAGCTTAAGGTTAGGAGGAAGTAAACAACTTTATGAAGACAAGAATACTTTCTTTGGAGATCTATCGGCTATCTTAATTGATAATATGCCTTTTTGGGCAGAGTTAAGCAGTACTCCTAGTAACAAGACATCACTGATGTCTGAATGGGAGAGCAAGATGAATGCAATTATTAAGGAAGTAAGGAATGAGAACGTAACTAGTTTTGCAGGAGTACCTTCGTGGATGTTGGTGTTATTAAATCGCATTATACAAGAGACAGGTAGGGGAGATTTATTAGAACTATGGCCTAATGCTGAGGTTTATTTCCATGGAGGAGTTAGTTTTGAGCCTTATAAGGATCAATATAAAAAGCTACTACCTAGTGATCGATTTAGATATTATGAGATCTATAATGCTTCTGAAGGTTTCTTTGCTATCCAAGATCAGAATGACTGTAATGAATTATTATTAATGTTAGATTACGGAATATTCTATGAGTTTATTCCTATGGATACTTTCGGAACTTCTAATCAAAAGATAATTCCATTATCAGAAGTGGAGATAGGTAAGAATTATGCATTAGTGATCACTACTAATGCAGGATTAGTAAGATACTTAATCGGAGATACTGTGCGCTTTACTAGTCTATTACCTTACCGTATTAAAATAACAGGACGTACTAAACATTTTATCAATGTATTCGGTGAAGAGCTGATGATAGAGAATACAGACAGAGCACTAGCAAAGACCTGTATTGAATTGAATGCTGAGGTAGCTGAGTACACGGTAGCACCTATATTTATGGAAGGAAAAGAGAAAGGTGCTCACGAATGGGTAGTAGAGTTCAGTAAAGCTCCAGACAATTTACAATTGTTCAGTGAAGTACTAGACAAGAATCTACAAGCTCTCAACTCTGATTATGAGGCTAAGCGTACGAATAATATGACTTTAAATCCATTAGTATTACACAGTGCTCGTAAGAATCTATTCTATGATTGGCTAAAGAATAACAATAAACTTGGAGGACAGCATAAGGTACCACGATTATCTAATGAACGTACACTATTAGAAGAACTGCTATCAATGCAACGTATATTAGTATAACTTACTAGAGTAAAATCTATATCAAAGCATTCATTTTAATGGATGCTTTTTTTATATCTAATAGCTAAACTAATGAAGTAAGAAGGATAGTAATTGTAGGTGATACAGTGATGTATGATATATGGGATAGATGGTAACTTAGAAAAGTATAGATATAAAAAAACCCTGCCTAGCAGGGTCTTTTTTATGAACAGTTTTGCTAAAATTATTTAGCAGCTTCTTCTGTAGCTGGAGCTTCCTCAGTAGCTGGAGCTTCTTCAGTAGTAGCCTCTTCTGTAGCTTCTGGAGCAACTTCTTCAGTAGCTGGAGCTTCCTCAGTTACTACTTCTTCAGTTGTTGTTTCTTCTACAGCTGGTTCTTTTGCAGTTTCTTTACAAGAAACGAAAGATACTCCCATCATTGCTACTAAAGCGATGCTTAATGCGATTTTTTTCATCTTACTAAATTATAAAAGTTAATTATTAATTCGTGACAAATATATGAATTTTTTGGTTCGCAAAACTTTTTTTGAATATTTTTTTTTAATCAATAAGTTGTTGTAAGCCAGTGTTTTAATTACTTGTTTTTCTTAGGTTCTACTAATTTCATCTCCTCAATTAGATGTTTTGCATCTGCAAACTTATCTATAATGAATAAAATGTATCTAGCATCTACCATAATGTTACGACAAATAGATGGATCATAGTATATATCACTCATCGTTCCTTCCCAAACACGGTCAAAGTTTAACCCTATTAGATTACCCTCTGCATCGATAGCTGGACTTCCAGAGTTTCCTCCAGTTGTATGGTTAGTAGCGATGAAGTTCACAGGTAATTTACCATTATCTGCATACTGTCCGTAGTCTTTCTTATTATATAGATCTACTAATTTTGCAGGTACGTCGAATTCATAGTCACCAGGTACATATTTCTCCATAATACCTTCTAAGTGAGTTACAGGTTCGTAGTACGTAGCGTCTTTAGGGAAGTACCCATCTACTTTACCATAAGTAACACGTAGTGTACTATTAGCATCAGGGAATATTCTAGCATCAGGATATAAGTCTAACTGAGCTTTCATAAATGTACGTTGTAAAGCAGCTATTTCTCTTTCTAATTCTTCGTATTTAGGTAATACATTCTGAATATAGTTTTCGATTAGTGCTTTAGCAAAAGCGTATCCTTTATCGTTGTTGATATTTTTCACTACTTGATCAGCATTACCTTTTAATAATTCTTGTAGTCCTGCGTAAGTAGTTAATTTACTATTCGCATAGATATCTTTAGTGATAGCTGAGATGTTAGCTCCGTTTAATTCTTTAGGTAAGAATTGTTTAGGCGCATCTTTTGCATACATTTCTACGATAGCCTCGAATACTTTTTCGTCAACTGCCTTGCTATAGTTTTTGTAGAACTTGTCTTGACCTTTGATTAAGTTCTCACGTCTGCTGTTGAATGCTTGTTCGTTAGACGCATAAGTCTCTAAAGCATATACTCTCCAAGCCGCAGCTAGAAGTTCAGCATTGCGTTGTACTACTTCAGCGAAGTAATCTTTGCTAATAGCATAAGGTTTAATATCTCCATAAAGTTTTTCGAACTTAGCAGGGATATCAGCATAAGCTTTAGTGTTTTTATTTTTCTTAGCTCTTGCGATGAAGTCTTTTTCGAAATCTTGTTTAGCTTGTACAGCGTTCGTCTTTTTTAAACCTTGGCTTTCTCCGATCCATTTTTTCCAATAGTTAGCTGTGCTAGCATATTTAGAAGCATATTGAATCTTGATTGCTTGGTCTGCACGCATAAACTCATCAGTGATCTTAAGTGCTTTATCACGGATACCGATTCTTACAGGGTTTAGATCGTTTACGATTTGTTCTACTGCATAAGATGGTAAGTACTCTTGTGTTCTACCTGGGTAACCAAATACCATAGTGAAGTCACCTTCTTCTACACCACTAAGTGAGATAGGGAAGAAGTGCTTAGGACGGTAAGGTACATTATCTTTTGAGTATGCTGCTGGTTTATTGTCTTTGTCAGCGTATATTCTGAATAGAGAGAAGTCACCTGTGTGACGTGGCCATACCCAGTTATCTGTATCAGAACCAAACTTACCAATAGATGATGGTGGTGCACCTACTAGACGTACATCTTTAAAAGTCTCTGTTACGAATAAGATGTATTGGTTTCCTTCATAAAAAGATTTAATCTTATTGTCTTGCCATTTTTCTTTAGGGAATTTAGCTACAGTTGTAGTAATGTTTTTTTGGATCTTAGCTTGTTTTTCTATTTCAGAATCTTTAGCTACTACACCGGCCATTACTTCTTTAGTCACATCCTCTATGCGAACGATGAAAGTAACTTCTAAGTTTTCGTTAGGTAGCTCTTGAGCCATAGATTTAGCCCAGAACCCGTTAGCTAAGTAATCATTCTCTACAGAAGAGTGTGCTTGGATCTGTCCATACCCACAGTGGTGATTAGTTAGTAAAAGACCTTGTGAAGAGATAACTTCAGAAGTACACCCACCATTGAAGTGAGGGACAGCATCTTTCATACTAGATTGGTTCACATCGTAGATATCTTCGATAGACATCTTCATTCCAAGGCTTTTCATTTCTGTTTCATTCATTCCCTTTAGCAGAGAAGGAATCCACATCCCACCTTGTTGTGCATAGATAGGTAAAGCTACCAATACTACAAGTGCCTTAAATAGATTTTTAATCTTTTTATTCATAAAAGTGTTAGTTAGAATTGAATTCGCTGGCAAGATACAATATTACATGGGAACGCTAAAATCGAAATATGTTAATACGCGATAGTACTGTTGGAGTATAGTGGTTCGTAATATTAGTATACTAAGAAAGTAATCTGTCTGTATTGACTCCGTTAAAACTGTCAAAAAAACGGACTCACTACGGACTCATAACGGACTCACTACGGACTCACTACGGACTCATTTCTATTGAAACTCATTATAAGTACCTATGTGATAGAATGTAAGTAAGGAGTGGAGTTACCTTATCTTATAGATAGAGAGGTGTGTTTAGAGGGAGAAATAAGATAACTATACTACTATGTATATATAAGGAGTAGAATTTGTAGTGATGTATCTAAGTGTTGCTGGAATTATGTCTATATAGCACCATTTTGGTATGAGACTGTACCCTGTCTTGTGTGAGGTGTTATCTTTTCAAAAAAGTAGTTTCTAATGCGAAAAAAAGGTGTGTGAGAACACAAAAAAGAGAATTAGTGTGTTGAAAAAATCATAATTAGTGATTGTGGTGTTGCAGTAATCAATATTTTGTCTTATATTGGTACATCGGGATTAAAATCCGATCGAGTAGACTTTTAATATAAAAGTTCACGACTAGTATAATTATTAATTCATATAAAAAAGGTAAGTAACCACTTTGATTACTTACCTTTTTACTTTTAGTGTATATGCTTCATTATTTTTTCTGTAGCATTCTTATTTTTAAGGATAAAATGATTGCTTGTTTTACCTAATTCGATTCTTTTAGCGTCATTGTATAATAATTCATCAAAGATTTGGTCTAATTCTGATTGTGAATTTACTACTATACAGCTACCTAATGTTATCAAATCCTTAGCTTCTTGGAACTTTTTATAATTTGGACCAATAATAACAGGCACTCCATAGGTCGCGGCTTCTAGGATATTGTGAATACCTGCTCCAAAACCTCCTCCTATATAGGCAATATCTGCATAACTATAAGCTTTAGTCAATATAGAGTAGGCATCTATTATATAGACAGAGTACTGGCTAAGATCTTTCTCTTGATGTTGGCTATGCAGTACAGTTGGTTTCTTTATGTTTTGAACGAGATTATCTATCTGATCCTTTTTGATATTATGTGGCGCAAAGATAAACTTGATAGAATTATCTTGTGTATTGTTGATATAATTGGCTAGAATCTTTTCATCTTCTGGCCATGAACTACCGATGACGATAGTCTTCGCCATTTTATTTAAGGTAAAGGCTTCTAGAAATGCCAATTCATTGTGCTGTTCTAATATCTGAGATACTCTATCGAATCTCGTATCACCTACTATCTCTACATTGTTATATTGCAATTGATTTAGAAGTATCTTAGATACTTCATTCTGAACAAAGAAGTATGTAAATGCCTTTAATGCTGTTCTGTAGAACCCTCCATACCATTTAAAGAATACTTGATCTGGTCTTAGTATCCCTGATACTAAATAGGTAGGGATATTCTGTTGACGCAATTGATTTAAATAATTAGGCCAATATTCATATTTCACAAAGAATACTTGTTCTGGATGACATAAGGCTAAGAACTTTTTAGCATTCGCTAGTGTGTCCATAGGTAAGTATAATGTGGCATCAGCGATAGTATTGTTTTTCTTCACTTCATATCCAGAAGGAGAGAAGAAGGTAAGCACTATCTTATGCGTAGGGTACTTCTGTTTTAGTTGCTCCATGACAGGAAGCCCCTGTTCATATTCGCCTAACGAAGCTACATGTATCCAGAACACTTTATCAGTAGAAAGTATATTGTCTTTTAAGATTTGAAAAGATTGTTTTCTCCCTGCAACGAATAAGCCTAACTTTTTGTTGAACAGCGCGATAATACGGATGAAGAATATAGAAATATAGGTCAGTATATTATATAGGAAAAACATAGGTAAATCTTTATTGAGCGAAATTACGTTTCTTTTGATAAAGTTTGAGCTTTGGCGCAAAGAATTTATTATTTTTGTAGTGATAACTAATATCGAAATTAAGTGCTATTTATATAGGTAACTTGTTGGTAATTATATGAATAGTTCAAAAGATATAAAAGACAATTAGAATGAAAAAAATTCAAATGGTTGACTTGAAAGGTCAATATGAAGGAATTAAAGAAGAAGTGAATCAATCGATTCAAGAAATATTAGAATCTTCTGCTTTTATCAACGGACCACAAGTACACGCATTTCAGGCAAACTTAGAGCAATATTTAGGAGTTAAACACGTGATACCATGTGCTAATGGAACTGATGCTCTTCAGATCGCTATGATGGGATTAGGTTTAAAACCAGGTGATGAAGTAATCACGGCTGACTTTACTTTTGCAGCTACTGTAGAGGTAATCGCTTTATTACAATTAACTCCTGTATTAGTAGATGTATGTCCTGATACATTCAATATTTCGATAGAAGCAATCGAAAAAGCGATTACTCCTAAAACTAAAGCTATCGTACCAGTACACTTATTCGGACAGTCTGCTGATATGGACGCTATCATGAAGCTAGCTGAGAAGCATAACTTATATGTGATCGAAGATAACGCACAAGGTATCGGAGCAGATTATACTTATCCTGATGGTAAAGTGGTAAAAACAGGTGCTATCGGACATGTAGCTGCTACTTCATTCTTCCCATCTAAAAACTTAGGATGTTATGGTGATGGTGGAGCTATCTTCACTAACGATGATGCATTAGCACATACGCTAAGAGGAATAGTGAATCACGGTATGTATGAGCGTTACCACCACGATGTAGTAGGAGTGAACTCTCGTCTAGATAGTATCCAAGCTGCTGTGTTAAATGCTAAGTTACCTAATCTAGATGCTTATAATGTAGCTAGACGTACTGCTGCTCAGATGTATTCTGCTGCTTTAGCTAATCACCCTAATATCGTTACTCCAGTAGTAGTAGGAGATGAGAATAGCCACGTGTTCCACCAGTATACATTGCGTATCGTGAATGCTGATAGAAATGCATTATTAGCACACTTACAAGGTAAAGGTATCCCATGTGCTATCTATTACCCAATACCGTTACACAATCAGAAAGCATATTTAGATCCTCGTTATAATGAGGCTGATTTCCCAGTGACTAATCAGTTGGTACAAGAGGTTCTTTCTTTACCGATGCACACTGAGTTAGACGAAGAGCAAATCAAGTTTATCACAGATGAGATTAAGGCATTCTTAGGATAGTCTTATAGTACTATAAAGCAAAAGCAGACCCGATAAGGTCTGCTTTTTTTATGTATTGATGTTATTCTTTTGTTGTAGATATTAATGTGAACGAAACAAGTGCACATGCTACTAATGAGAGTGCTACGATGCTCATAGAGCCATTATTCAAACTATTTAATAAGATAGAGGTCATAAAGGTAAAGGCTAGTTGAGAAGCTCCGAAAAGAGCTGACGCTATACCTGACTCTGCTTTATAGGGTGCTAATGCTAAAGTAGTCGTAGTAGGGAATAGTAGTCCTAATGGCATTACAAAGAAGAAAAGAGGTACTAACTGTATATATATACTCAAATCTAACTGTATGAATAACCATAGAAGAGAAGCTGCTATAAACTGTGTACTCGCTCCTAGCTTAATAATATTTTTAGGAGATAGCCTTTTTCTCAAAATAGAAGAGGTTAAGAAAGACCCTAACATTAGACCACATGAGTTAGCCATGAACACAAAGCTAAAGTGGGTACTCGATAACCCTCCTACTTCCATCACTAGGACAGGAGAGTTAGAGATATAGATCATTAGACAGCTATAGGCTATACTTCCGATAATAGTATATCTTATAAACAGTTTGTTCTTAAAGAGCTTAAAATAATTCGTTAGTATACCTCCTACATTTAAAGTTGGTATTCTATTAGTATAGTCTTCTTTTAGACAGAAGACAGTCATGCCGATACTCAGTGTAGCAAACAAGGCCATCGTAGTAAATACATGAGTCCAATCTAGATACTTTAAGACTATATTACCTAATATAGGAGCGATGATGGGAGCTATTCCTCCGATCACGGCTAGTATACTAAATATCTTAAGTGTCTGATCTTTATCAAACCTTTTATTGACAATGGCTCTTGCGATAACTACTCCACCACTACTACCGAAGGCCTGTAAAAAACGATATAGCCACATGACTTCAATGTTCTTTACAAATACTACAGCTAGAGATGAAAGTATAAAAATAGACAGACACAGTATGATTGGTTTTTTACTACCATACTTATCTGATATAGGTCCCCAAAAGAGTTGCCCGATTGCTAATCCTCCTAAGAATGTAGAAAGTGATATCTGAACTCTATTAATCTCAGTATTTAGATCGTGTGCTATCTTCGGGAATGCAGGAAGGTACATATCTATAGCTAAAGGGCCTAATGCAGTAAGGCTCACTAGAGTGAAGATAAGGATCCATTCTTGTGCTGAAAGTTTATCCACTATATAGGTTTTAAAAAAAAATCCTTGGAAGTGTACAACCAAGGATTTTTGTTATTATATAATTGTTGTATGTTTTACCAATTTGTTATGCAGAGTGAGTTTCTGCCTCTTTATTGATTTTTTTGATTAGTCCAACTAATACTTTACCTGGTCCAACTTCTGTAAATAAAGAAGCTCCATCTGCGATCATTTGTTCTACAGACTGAGTCCATTTTACAGGAGCAGTTAACTGTAGGATAAGGTTCTTCTTAATCTCTTCAGGATTGCTCACTGCACTAGCAGTTACGTTTTGATACACTGGACAGATAGGAGTGTTAAAAGTAGTTGCTTCGATAGCAGCAGCTAGTTCTTCTCTCGCAGGTTCCATCATAGGAGAGTGGAATGCTCCACCTACAGGAAGTAATAAGGCTCTCTTCGCTCCAGCTTCTTTTAGTGCTTCACAAGCTTTCTCTACAGCTGTAGTTTCACCAGAGATTACTAATTGTCCAGGGCAGTTATAGTTAGCAGCTACTACTACACCATCTATACCAGCACATACTTGCTCTACGATGCGATCTTCTAAACCTAGTACAGCAGCCATAGTAGAAGGTGTGATTTCACATGCTTTTTGCATAGCCATCGCTCTTTGAGAAACTAGTTTAAGTGCATCCTCAAAAGCTAAAGTACCATTAGCTACTAATGCTGAAAATTCTCCTAGTGAGTGCCCAGCTACCATCTCAGGTGTAAAGTTTTCTAATGTTTTAGCTAATACAACTGAATGTAAGAATACCGCTGGTTGAGTTACTTTAGTTTCTTTTAGTTCTTCAGCAGTACCTTCAAACATGATATCTGTAATTCTAAATCCAAGGATTTCATTTGCTTTCTCGAACATCTCTTTAGCTATAGGTGAGTTTTCGTATAAGTCTTTCCCCATTCCTGTGAATTGAGCTCCTTGACCTGGAAATACGTATGCTTTCATAAGTTTAGTTTTAAATTTTGTAAGGCAAAAATAAGGTATTTTTATTAGTAAACCATATAGACATAAAAAAAGCCATCTGATATACAGATGGCTTCGTTATGATATGTTTTTGTATTATTGGATAACACCTACACGATTATCTTTAATCTTAGCATTGTCTTTTAATACTTTCAGTACTTGCATTTGTGCCATACCTCTAACGCTGTTTTCTACTCTAGCTTTATAACTAGCGTAACCAGCAGTTAATTCAGGTGCTTTAGCTACATTTTTAGTTTGGATCATATACACACCTTGTAAACCGTCGATTAACTTAGAATCTTTGTTTACTGCAGTTGCGAAAGCTGTTCCTACTACTAATGGCTCATTACCAATATTCGTGATAAGTGGAGCTCCTTTAGTCACATCAGTTACAGATGCGATAGAAGCTTTAGAACTGTTAGATACTTCTTGAATAGTATTTCCAGTCATTTTCTTTCTGATTACAACTGCTTTTTTCTCGTTCATTAAGATTGGCTCAACGATTGATTTCACTTCTTCTACTGGTGCAAGACCTGTATCATTTTTAGAAGTTACTTTCACGATGATATGTCCATCAGCATTGTCAAATCTCTTAATAGCACTCTCTTTAGTCTCTTTGTTGAAAGCCCAAGAGATAATACTTCTTTGGTTACCTACTCCAGGTAAGAACTCTTCGAATGGACGAATAGTTACTTCTTTCTGAGCATTGAAACCTAATCCTTCAGCAGTAGCGATAAAGTCTTTAGCTGTAGGAGCGTCTTGCTCTAATTGAGTAGCTTTAGTAAATAAGTCATCAGCAGTTACGTCTGACACTTCTATTTTACGAGCTACAGTTGCTAATTTAGCACCTTCTTTCTTTTCGTTTACTTGGATAATGTGGTATCCAAAGTCAGTTTCTACTAAACCGATAGTTCCAGCAGCATTGTTAAAGATAAAGTTGTCAAAAGGTTTAACCATTTGTCCTCTTGGAATATCTTCGTATTTACCACCGTTGTTTTTAGAACCTGGGTCTTCTGTTTGCGTCATTGCTTCCATGGCGAATAAAGAAGGATTAGCTTTTACTTTAGCTAAGATTTCTTCTGCTTTTGCTTTTGCTTCTTCCTTGGTTCTTGTTGCTCCAGGAGCTGCAGAACCTGCAAAACCGATTAAGATATGAGAAGCATCAACTCTCTGACCTGCTTTTTTATCAATCATTCTAGAGATACAATAGTAGTCACCCATAATGTATGGACCAAAAGTTTGACCAGGTTGTAAGTTGAATAATTCTTCTTGGTATTCTAAAGGAAGGTCTTTCTTCGCGTAGTATAAACTGTCAAATTTGATATCTGAATTTGTGTTTACAAATGTTTCGATATCTTTTACAGTTTTAAAACCAGGGATAGTATCGTTCTTTTTAGTTGTAGCATTGTATTGTACAGTTGGCTTTAAGTAACCTTCTATAACTTCTTTTACAGCTTCTTTATCAGCAGCAGATGGCTGACTAGGAAGGAAAGCATATTGTAATACACGAGTAGGCTCAGATTTAAATCTGTTAGCATGTTTTTTCATGTAATCTAATATCTCTGTATTAGAAACAGCAGCTTCTTCGTTATTCACAGTAGAATAAGGAACAGTAACATAGTCAAAAGAAACTTTGTCATTCTCATTAGAGTATGCTGCTTTAGCATCAACATTAGTAGTATAAATACCACCTTGAACTAATGAAAAATACATTTGCTCTAAACCAACTTTCTCTAATTCTTTTTCATAAGCTAACCATTGGTTCCATTGCTCTTGACCAGCACCTTTCATCATAGCAACAAATTGGTTGAATTTGTTGATGTCGAATTGCCCAACAGCGTTTTGGAATTCTGGATTGTTAGCGAATGTAGGGTTGTTTTTAACAACGTTTACTAATTGGTCTTTACCAAGTCTTAAACCTAACTTTTCAAATTCGTTAGTAAGTAAAATATTATTTACTTCGCTGTTCCACACCATTACTCCTGCTTGAGTATTGCTCATCTGTCCTTGCTTTTCGGCTTGAGCTACTTTATGTAGGAATTCTTGGGTATTAATTTCTTCACCATCTACACTACCAATGTTTCTTGATAGTCCACCTCCCGTGCTTCTTACTACGTCGCCAATAACGAATGCTAATAATGCAATACCAATTACGGCAATTAACAGAGCGGATTTTTGTCTAATTTTTGATAAAACTGCCATGCTTTTTTATTATGTGTAATTTTTTTCAGTGAGCGAAAATACAATTATCTATTTAATAATAAAAGGGGTAGTGCTATTATTTTAGTGCTTTCGTTAAGTTTTTATTTAGATTTCAGAATAATTAATTTGTTTTTTTATAATTAATGTTGAAATAGAGTAGATAAGAGAGGATTGTTATCGTGGTTTTATTAAAAAAATAAAGGCGAGATATTTAGTATCTCGCCTCTAGTAGTGTATTATTTTTTGTTATACCCGTCCATCTTTTTTAAGAATTTTCTTCGGAAGAAGAACATGAATATCGCTACTGCTGCTATCAAGAAACTCAACCAAGATCCTGTGTCACCAGCTACTATTTTAGATACACCGTCGTATATAAATAGTACTGCGATAAATAAGTAGAAGAAAGGTATTATGCGTAATGCTTTCATTTTATTCGTTGTTTTTTACGCTTTCGGCGTAACTGTTAGTTGCTTTTACCTTGCTCATTTTACTGTCAAAGTCTATTCCTATTCCTCTAGTGAAGTTTTCGCTATCAGTAGAGGCTCTGTATTTGCCTTCTGTAAAGAACCATTCGTTTTTTTGATCATAGTAAAGTTGATCAGAAACAAGCTTCTTACCATCATGTGTTGTTATCACCACATTTCCTTGTAGGTCTATTAGGTCTGTCTTAGTATAGCGGATAGCGTAATCGGCTATTACAGTATTTTTATTTTTATCCTTGTCATATATTGTTAAGTGAATTCCAACTGGAAATTCGGTAAAGGGATATTTGACATTGCTGTAATCTAGCATTTTTGGACTTACTAAAATAGCTTTGACTCTTCCAGAATCTATGTATTGACCACGCATATTTTCTACTTCACTGGCTGGAAAGAAACTTACTTTGTTGAAGTTTTGTATTTCTTTAAAGTTACTTTCACAAGAAAATAAACTTACAGCAATCGTGAAAAAGAATAGTATGCTTAAGAATTTAGAAAGTAATTTCATTTGTTAGCTTACTACAAATTAATCAAAACGACGTTTTTGGAACCAAAGGTCATTTAATGAGAATCCTACATAAACACTGAAGTAGTTCTCTTTAACTAATCCGTTGTTTTTAGTTCCTCTGCTACCGTATTCAAAACCAATATTTAGGTTAGTGAATTTACGACGCTCTCCTATAGGTAAACCTACACCAAGATTAACAGCCATATCGTTGATAGCTTTGTCATGTAAGATAAGTCCAGTATTTTCATATCTGAAACCAGCTCTATAGACAACGCGATCTAGATAACTGCTAAATGAGTTGTACTTCGGAATATAGAATCCTCCAAGAGAAAAACGATTAGAGTTTTCAAAGTTAGAAATATTCGTTTTATTCCAAGAGTCAGTTAATTTACTTGTTTGTGTAAATGTATATTGACCACCAATGAACCATTTAAATTCTTTACCAAAGCCTAGCCCCATAGAAAGAGCTTGTGGATTAGTAATTTTTCTAGAATCATCAATCACAGTTTTTTGATCTGCGATTTGATTTCCTTTTAAAACTTGCAGTTTCGTAAGGTTGTCGTTTGTCCATTTTGTTTCAGGACTATAAGTTACATTAGCTTGCCAATCGTACCCTTTAAACTTACCTGTATATTGTGCTGAGAAATTAAAAGAGAATCCTTTGTAGTCTAATCTTCTCAATTCTCTAGTAATATTCTGAAGTGATGTTCCGTCTCCGATATCTGTGATGTTCTCATACAGATCATTGTTGGTATGACCAAAGTGGTATCCAGCATCAACTCCAACAGCAAAGTTTTTGTTGATTTCATATCCAGTACCTAAAAATACTCTGTTCACTCCACCATCACCTTCATATCTAGAGTTTATCTTTTGTCCTTGAGGATTTGTTCTTTCTCCATTGATTTTATAACCAACATTAGAGTAAGGTAACAACCCGAACACAACACCAAACTTCTTAGCAATAGGTAACCCTACAGCAACATAGTCTATCGTTTGTCTATTTGCGTTTTCTGAACCAGCATCAGTCTTAAAATTATAAGAAGTACCTGTAGCTCCTAATGAAAAAGTAGTAAGCTTAAGCTTACCAAATGAAGCTGGGTTTTTTAAATTTATATGAATACTATCTGCGTAAACATTTGTTCCCCCCATAGCTTTGTATTCATTCGTACCGTTGTAATTAATATTACCTACGCCATAATAAGAGTAAGGAGACGCATTGCCTTGTTGAGCTAGAGCAGCTGTACCGCATAGTAAACTCAGGCTAAAGAAGATTTTTTTTATCATTTTCAATTGTGTATTGATATAAATTGTTCAGACTCTCTAGTAGAAAGTTTGAATTAGCAAATATGACATTTTTTAATCTTTTGACCAAAAAAAGTGTATCTCCACCAGTCAAAATTATTTTTAAATCAGGATACAAGGATTTGTATTGGTTAATGATGCCATCTATTTCAAGGGTTATTCCATTAATTACGCCAGAGTGAATGGACTGATTTGTTTGATTTCCGATTAAATAATCTATATCAGTTGGTTCTAATAATGGAAGCTTTGCGGTATAATGATTTAAAGCCTTATAGCGCATACTTAAACCTGGAGAAATAGCTCCGCCTAGATATTCATCCTTGTCATTAATAAATTCGTAGGTTATACAAGTACCTGTATCAATAACTAAACGATTAGAATTTGGATATAGTATAGTAGCTCCTGCAGCTAGAACCATTCTATCTATGCCAAGAGTAGCTGGAGTTGCATACTTATTCATAAAAGGGAAAGCACTTTTATGACTAATTTCGATTACTTCTGTGTTTTCTAGTAACCAATTGTAAGTTGTAGATTCTAATTTTCCTACCGAAGAGAGTATAACTTTAGGCTTTACGTCATTTATTTTTAAAATATTTTTAATTTTTTTTTCTAATAAATTTATTTCAAAAAAATGAGTTTCTAAAAGCGTATCTTTTTCAAAGATAGCTAATTTGGTTCTTGTGTTGCCTATATCAATTGCTAGAATCATAGTGTGTTTCTTGTGTTAGGCAAAGGTAGTAAATGATTTTTTTTCTAAAAAGTTTTGGAAGAACGAAAATCTGTTCTATATTTGCAACCGCTTAACAGAACAAGATTGTTCAATACTAAAAGCCAATTGGTGCCTTAGCTCAGTTGGTAGAGCAATGGACTGAAAATCCATGTGTCCCTGGTTCGATTCCTGGAGGCACCACTAATTTAGCTTTTAGTTGTTATAGTTTAAAAAAAGGTGCCTTAGCTCAGTTGGTAGAGCAATGGACTGAAAATCCATGTGTCCCTGGTTCGATTCCTGGAGGCACCACTAATTTAGCTTTTAGTTGTTATAGTTTAAAAAAAGGTGCCTTAGCTCAGTTGGTAGAGCAATGGACTGAAAATCCATGTGTCCCTGGTTCGATTCCTGGAGGCACCACAAAAAACCACTACTCATCAGTAGTGGTTTTTTTTATTTTGCGCCCTGATGTAAAAGAAATGGAGGATCAGTGACAAAAGTTGGATCAGTGACAAAAGTTGGGATCAGTGACAAAAGTTGGGGACTACGCAAAAAGTTTGGTCAATCTAAAAAGTAAAATACATTTGAAAATAATGCTCACTGCTAAAATAAAGAGTTTTAAGAGAAGTATTTAATCATTGATTAATCATGTATAAGTGTATAAAGAACGTTCTTAAGGGGGCTTGTGTGTCTTTGTGTTGGTGATTGAAGAGAGGATAGGAAGAAAATAAAAAGCCCACTTCATAGAAGTGAGCTTTATGTATTATTTGTTGATTGCCTCAAACTCCATTGTTAGTTTTTTTAGTTCTAACTCTTGGGTTTTAATGTTAGTTTGCAAATCAAGTAATTGCTTTTTGAATTTTAAATCTTCTATTGGAGTAAGTTTACCTGAAGCATTTAGTTGAACATATTTGCTATTTCTAGCATTGTATTTATCTTCTGCTTTTTGAAGTTTTAATGTTTGTTTGCTTACTTTTTTCTGACTTTTGATAATACTCTTTTGTCTTTTAAGTTCAGCTTTATGTTCTTTTTCTAATTGCTTTTGGGCTTTTAGTTCTTCTTTTTGTTGTTGTTTAGCTATTTCTTTTTCTTGTTCTAATCTTTTAGCAGCATCCTTTTCATTTTGAAGTTTAATCTCTTCAAGTTTTAAGCTTTCTTCAACTAGTTTCTTTTCATCAATTAATGACTCAAGTGAAGTGTGTTCTGTAGGGATCTCTTTTACATCAGTAGTTTTAATTTCTTGAGCTTTAACCACAGATGTTGTTGCTACAAATATTGCAGCAGCACATAGCATTTTGTTTTTCATTGTTTTGTTTGTGTGAATTGTATTAAATATTTGTTTCGTGAGTATGTATTTACCATTCATTAATTCTATTAGCATCTAGCTTTAGAAAGATGAAAAGTAATACAGTAAATGCCATTAAACTAGAACCTCCATATGAAAAGAATGGTAGGGGTACACCAATGGTAGGGAATAGTCCAATAAGCATTGTAATATTAAAGGCGAAATGTATAAACAGAAAACAGATAACACAATAACCATAAACACGGTTAAATATTTTTTTCTGTCTTTCTGCTAAGTGTATTAATCTGAAAAATAGGCAGACAAATAGAATGATTACAAAAGAAGCACCAGCAAACCCCCATTCTTCTCCTACTGTAGTGAAGATGTAGTCTGTGTGTTGTTCTGGTACGAATCCTCCCTTTGTTTGAGTTCCTTCTAAGAATCCTGTTCCTGTCCAGCCTCCTGATCCAATGGCTATTTTGGATTGATTAAGGTTGTACCCTTCAGCTTGTAAGTTAACGTCTTCTCCTATTAATACATTAATCCTGTCTTTTTGGTGTGGTTCTAGTACTTCATCATAAACGTAATCTACAGAGAATACGAAGGCTGACATGATTACAACTAGTATAATATATATTAAAGGGTTACGAGTAATCTTTTTGTTTAAATAGAAGTGTAATGCCGCTATTGCAAGTATAGAAGCTATGATGATACCTGGTTTTACTACAAGTGCTGCGACAAATAGAATAATTGTTATAAATCCAGTCCATAAGTACCAACTAGGCAGTCCTTCTCTGTACAAAACAAATACAAGAGAAACGAATAACATAGCACTACCAGTATCGTGCTTTAATATAAATAGGGTAGGTACACCGATGATAACTAAAGCTATAATTTGTTCTTTAAAAGAACTTAGATGGGATTGACTATCTGATAAAAATTTAGCGAGTAGCAGGGCAGTAGTAGTTTTTACAAACTCTGAGGGCTGTATACCAAAACCAGCTATTTGATACCAGTTCGTTTGACCTTTTACTGACTTACCAAATACAAATAAACCAAGTATGGAAAGCAGCCCAATGATATAGAAAACCATAGCATACTTCTCATAGAACTTAGTGTCTATGGATACAATCAATATAATAAGTGGAATACAAAAAATAATAAACATTAGTTGTCTACCATAGATTTGGCTTAAGTCAAAAATAGATGTGGTTTCTGCAGGTAGAGAAGCCGAATAGATATTAATCCACCCAGCTATGACTAAAAGCATATACAGAAGTATTGATATCCAATCTATGTTTTTTTGAACACTAACGTTTTTCATTTTTGATTTAATCTAAAGCTATATATTAATTCTATGTGTTTTTTTAGGTTTATCTGACGTGTCATAAAGATGAAGCACTTTGTCATATTCATTTTTCAAACTTCCTTCTAACATTCGTTTTTCTAAGTCAGTTCTTACTATTTCTGGTAGAAGATATTTCTGAACCATTAAGCTAGTAATAGGAGCCGCCCATCTACCTCCCCAATATCCGTTTTCAATAAATACAGCAATTGCTATTTTAGGGTCATCTTTAGGGGCGAATGCTACGAATACAGAGTGATCAGTTAATTGGTAACGTTTACCATTGATTCTAGTAAAGTTCTCTACAGTACCTGTTTTACCACACATTTCTAAACCATCTACTCTCACAGAACGACCAGTACCAATATTAAATACATCATTCATTCCTTTTATAATAGGTTCGAAATGGCGTGGATCTATTGATGTGATATTTTTAGTAGTGAACTTTTTATCTATGTCGTGATGTTCTATATTCTTAATGATATGAGGTGTATAGTAATAACCTTTATTAGCTACAGCAGCCATTACATTGGCTAATTGCATTGGAGTCATAATAACTTCTCCTTGACCAATAGAGTTAGAAATAGTAGTCGTACTTTTCCATCCTCCATTTGGATACCATCTGTTGTAATAGTCGGCATCAGGGATATGTCCTTTTCTTCCTTCAGGTAGATCATATCCTAAGAATTGGCCTAATCCAAATGAATGTAAATGTTCACTCCATTTATTGATTCCTTCAGCAGGTGATTTATACTTCTCTATTACTCTTTTATATGTATTAGCGAAGTATGTATTACAAGATTTTGCAATAGCGATGTTTAAATTCCAATGACCAGAATCATGGCATCCCATCCACGCACCTTTACCATAATAGAAACCTCTATTACAAGCAAAAGTAGTATGTTCATTAATAACACCTTCTTGTAAACCTATTAAACCAGTAAGTATTTTGAATGGGGATCCTGGAGAATATTCTCCTGATAATACACGATTATACAATGGTTTAGCAAGTGAATCATTATATAGTGCAGTATAGTTTTTAGAACGTTCTCTTCCAACGAGTAGAGCAGGATCATAACTAGGAGCATTAATTAAAGCTAGTATTTCTCCCGTTTTAGGTTCGATTGCAACAATACCCCCTCTTTTATTCTGCATTAATAACTCTCCATAAGCCTGTAGTTCACTATCTATTGTAAGAATAATGTCATCTCCTTTTACGGCTAAAGTGTCATATATTCCATTTTTAAAAGAACCTATTTCTCTATTAAAACGGTCTCTTTGAATATATTTTACACCTTTAGTACCTCTTAATGTCTCTTCATATTCTTGTTCGATACCTTGTATACCAATCAAGTCACCTGATTTATAATATGAATTTGACTTTATATTTTGTTCGTTTACTTGACGGATATACCCAAAAAGGTTTGCTCCTGAAGATACTTGATAGTCTCTTAGAGATCTTTTTTGAATATAAAACCCATTGAAGTGTCTTATTTTTTCTTGAAAGGCAGCATATTCAGCTTTACTTAATTGAGGTAAGAAAATAGAAGGTAGTCTAGGACTATATACCTTTGCTTTTTCTAATTTAGAAACAAACTGGTCATAAGTAACATCTAGTAAACTGCATAAAGCTAGAGTATCAATATTCTTAACTTCTCTAGGAACAACCATAATATCATAAGAAGGTTGGTTCGCTATAAGTAATTTATTGTTTCTGTCAAAGACATATCCTCTTTCAGGATATTCATAAACAATTTTTAAAGCGTTATTCTCTGACTTTTTAATATAAGTATCATCTACAATCTGTAAAAAGAATAATCTAGCTAGTACTACAATAGTAACTACTATAATAATTAATGGTAATAAAAGCTTTCTCATTTTTTCGACGGTTTAATCAGGAATAATATCAAAATACACGCTAGTAGTGTAGTTATAGTTGTTAGTACAGTTCTTAAAAGAATCTCCCAGATAAAATTAAATCTAAAGAATTCTAATCCAAAAAGAATAATGTGATGTATAACAACGGATATTGAAATATAACCAAAAACCTCTAGAGATTTAAAAATATCTTTAGTGATTTTTTTGATAATATTTAAATTGTGATATTGATAGCTGATCCCGAAGGAGAACTTTAATATTGATGGTCTAGCAAAGGCTAGAATTAAACTAGCAGCTGCATGCATTCCACCAGAGTTCTCAAACATATCTACAATAAGACCTAAAAAAAAGCTTGTTAAGTAAAAAACAGCTTTATTGTTGTCTGTTGGATATAAAATGATAAAAAGGATATATGGAAATGGGTTTATAAAACCAAAAAGATCTATATTATTGAAAATAAGAATCTGTGCGATTAGTAACGCAATAAAACGAGCAATATTTGAAAATGCAACACTATTCATCTTTTGTTTCAGCTTCTAGTTGGTTAATTTCTTCAATATCTTTGTTCTTAATTACGTATATATAACCAAGGTTCGTCATGTCATTGAACAAGCGAACAGAAATTGTAAAGTAATTTGAAGTTTCATTAGTATATGCTTTCTCGATTACTCCAATAGGAATATTTTCAGGGAATATCGTAGATATACCTCCTGTAACAATAGTATCTCCTTTGTAAATCTCAGCTAGCCTTGGTATATCAGATAAATTAACATATCCAGTGTTTTTTCCATCCCATTCTAGAGGACCGAAGTGATTCGTACCTTTTATTTTAGCATTGATCTTAGATTTAACGTTCAAGATGCTTTGTACTGTAGAGTAGTTTTTAGATGTTTTTTCTATAACTCCAATCACTCCATTACTATTAATCACTCCCATATCTTTTTCGATACCTTGTTTAGAACCACCTTTTATGGTAAGGTAGTTTTCTTTAGTATTAAAAGTATTACGGATTACTTTAGCGACTATGATAGAGTACTCTTGTCTTTCTTCTGGCATTAAGTTTCTAATTTCTATAGAATCTTGTGCAGTAGTATTGTTGAAAGCGATGGCCTTTAGGTGTGCATTTTCTAAAACAAGAGCATCATTCTCTGTTTTTAAATGCATATACTCCTTAAAGTTGTTTACATTTTCATAGACATAACCAGTCACACCATTCGCAGAGCTAATAAACGAACTTTGATGAAAAGTATGCGTTTGTATTATTAGCCCGAATGATATGACTAAAAGCAGCAAAAACAGTAGCTTAGTACTGTTTTTTATAAAGAAATTGATTATCTGCTGCATAAGTTATTTTTATTTGATCAATACACTTTTGTATTTGTCAATGTTCTTGATTGCTAGGCCAGTACCTCTTACAACTGCTCTTAACGGATCTTCTGCGATGTATACAGGAAGGTCTGTTTTTTGAGAAATACGTTTGTCTAAACCTCTAAGCATAGAACCTCCACCTGCTAAATAAATACCAGTATTATAGATATCAGCAGCTAGTTCTGGTGGAGTTTGAGATAATGTTTCCATTACAGCATCCTCTACACGTTGGATAGATTTATCTAAAGCTTTAGCGATCTCTCTGTAAGATACAGTTACTTGTTTTGGTTTACCAGTTAATAGGTCACGCCCTTGAACTAGCATATCTTCTGGAGGAGTTTCTAAATCTTCAGTAGCTGCTCCGATTTGAATTTTGATTTTTTCTGCAGTACTTTCTCCAACGAATAAGTTGTGTTGTGTACGCATATAATAGATGATATCATTAGTGAATACATCACCTGCAATTTTAACAGATTTATCACATACAATACCTCCTAAGGCAATAACAGCAATCTCAGTAGTACCACCTCCGATATCTACAATCATATTACCTTTTGGTTGCATAATATCTACTCCAATACCAATTGCAGCAGACATAGGTTCATGTATAAGGTAAACCTCTTTACCATTCACACGCTCACAAGATTCTTTTACAGCACGCATTTCTACCTCTGTTATTCCAGAAGGAATACATACAATCATACGTAATGCTGGCGTAAACATTTTTTTTCTTAATGCAGGAATGCTCTTGATAAAGAGGCTTATCATTTTTTCTGAAGCATCGAAATCAGCAATAACTCCGTCTTTTAATGGGCGAATTGTTTTGATATTACCATGCGTTTTTCCCTGCATCAAGCTTGCTTCTTTTCCGACAGCAATAATTTTACCCGTGGTCCTATCTCGGGCAACAATAGAAGGGTTGTCTACCACAACTTTTCCTCCATGGATGATTAGGGTATTCGCTGTTCCAAGGTCTATAGCGATATCCTCAGTCATAAAATCAAAAAATCCCATATAATTAAAAGGCTTTATAGTTAATATTTTAATGCTTTACAAAAGTAGTAAATTAATGTTTAAAATGACGAATTCCTGTACAAACCATAGCGATATTATTTTCATCACAATAATTGATACTTAAATCGTCTTTTATAGACCCTCCAGGTTGGATTACAGCTGTAATTCCAGCGTTGTGAGCTATTTCTACACAGTCAGGGAAAGGGAAGAATGCATCACTAGCCATAACAGCACCTTTTAGTTCTATGTTAAATGAATTAGCTTTTTCGATTGCTTGACGTAAAGCATCTACACGAGAGGTTTGTCCTGTACCAGAAGAGCACAGTTGACCATCTTTTACTAATACAATTGTATTTGACTTGGTGTGTTTACAGATTTTAGAAGCAAATAACAAATCTTCTATTTCCTTGTCTGAAGGAGATAATTTTGTAACGTTAGTTAATAGCTCTTTATTGTCTGTAATATTGTCTTTATCTTGAACTAAAATTCCGTTTAAGCAAGTACGTACTTGTTTCTTAGGAAGTTCAGTTTCTTTTATTACTAAAATAATTCTGTTTTTCTTTTCTTTTAAAATCTCAATAGCAGCTTCGTCGTATGCAGGAGCGATTACAACCTCGCAGAATAATTTGTTGACTTCTTCAGCAGTTGCTACATCTATAGTGTTATTTGCAATTAAAACACCTCCAAATGCAGAAGTAGGATCACCAGCTAGAGCATCTAAGTACGCTGCTTTCATTGTGCTTCTTTGTGCTACTCCACACGCATTATTGTGTTTTAAAATAGCGAATGTAGGAGCTTCACCTTTAAACTCATTCATTAAGTTTACAGCGGCATCTACATCTAGTAGGTTGTTGTAAGATAGTTCTTTTCCATTTAACTTGTCAAAAAGGGCATCAAAGTTTCCGAAGAAGTGACCTTTTTGGTGAGGATTCTCTCCATATCTAAGTTCATTTCCATTTGCTTGGCTAATTTTAAGTACTGTTTCGTCTGTATTGAAATAGTTAAAAATAGCTCCGTCATAATGAGAAGAAACATGGAAAGCTTTTGTAGCTAATAATCTTCTGTTTTCTAAAGTAGTCGCCCCATTATTCTTTTGAATCATCTGTAAGAATAGTTCGTATTCGTTTACAGAAGGTACGATTACTGTATCTTTAAAGTTTTTAGCAGCAGCTCTGATTAAAGAAATACCTCCAATGTCTATTTTTTCAATAATATCAGCTTCAGGTGCTCCAGATGCTACAGTGTTTTCGAATGGATATAAATCCACAATTACTAAATCAATTTGTGGGATTTCATATTCTTTCATTTGAGCAATATCTCCTTCGTGATCTTGTCTATTAAGAATCCCTCCGAAGATCTTAGGATGTAATGTTTTTACTCTTCCTCCTAGGATAGAAGGGTAAGAAGTAACGTCTTCTACAGGTACTACAGGTATGTTTAACTCTTTGATAAATGTTTCTGTACCACCAGTAGAATAGATAGTTACATTGTGCTTGTGTAACTCTTTTACGATTGGCTCTAATCCATTTTTATCAAAAACAGAAATTAGGGCTGATTGAATTTTTTTAGTTGTGCTCATGTTGTGTTTTTTGTCAATGCGCAAAAGTAACTATTGTCTAGGTATTAATAAAGTTTAATGAAGAAGTTTTTTAACTTTCTTTTTATTTTATTTCTAATATTGATTAATTTAGAAAAATATCTCTCTGTTTTTTGTGTTGTTGACAAGATTAGGGGAGTTATGTTATATCTATAAAGAAAAGCGATTAGCCTTATGAGAGTGTATTTAAGACTTTTATCCACGAGTTTTAGTTTTGCAATTAATGCGTTACGTATTAATAAGCTTCGTACTGCACTTTCTTTTCTAGGTGTTACTATTGGGATTTTTTCGATTATAGCTGTTTTAGCAGCAGTAGATTCGATGGATAGGAATATTAAAAGTGAATTGAGTGGTTTTGATCGAAATATGATTTATGTTTTCGATCGTTCTTTTGGGCCAACCGAAGTTCCTAAATGGAAGTATGAGCAGTATCCAAAGATGAAGTATGACGAATACGATTATCTTAAACGAAATCTAGCCAATGTAGAGTATGCATCGTTTAATTATTTTACTAAGTCTGAACAGATGAAGTTTGGTGCAAACTATGCAGAAGTTATTATGAGACCATGTTCTTCTGATATGCAGTTTTTGGATAATGTAAAAGTGGTTAACGGGCGTTTTTTTAATGAATCAGAGGCAACAAATGGTGTTCCTGTGGTAGTGATAGGGCATGAAGTAGCTAATACATTATTTGAGGATTTTGATCCAGTAGGACAGTATGTTCGACTCTATGGTAAGCGTTTTACAGTTATTGGTGTTATTGAAAAGCAAGGATCTATAAGCGTTGGAGGGAGTCAAGATGAGAGTGTTTATATGCCAGTGAATATAATGAGACAAATGTTTGGCGATAATAGTTTAGCATCTACTACAGTAGTGATTCTTAAACCTAGTAAAGATGTAGATATTAAACAGTTTGAAGATGAAATAGCAGCGAAATTAAGATTGTATAGAGGATTGAAAGAAGGGGAGGATGATAATTTCTTTATCAATGTATTTGGAGGGATGTTAGATATGATTGAGAAAATTATCGGACAGATGAATGTAGTGGGATGGATTATTAGTGGCTTTTCTTTATTGGTAGGAGGTTTCGGTATTGCTAATATTATGTTTGTATCTGTTAAAGAACGTACTCATCTTATTGGTATTCAAAAAGCGATTGGAGCAAAGAGACATTTTATCTTATTTCAGTTTTTGTTTGAAGCAATTATATTATCACTTATTGGTGGGCTAGTGGGGATCGTTATGGTATGGGGGATAGGTCTACTAGTTACTAGTTTATTAGATTTTACTTTTGTATTGAGTCTTTCTAATATTTTCGTAGGACTGATTTTATCAGGTTTTATAGGAGTGTTGTCTGGGTACTTACCTGCTAGATCAGCTGCAAAGTTAGATCCTGTAGAAGCTATTAGAATGGGAGGATAGAAATAAGTAGAAATAAAAAAGGATACTAATTGCAAAAAATAGTATCCTTTTTTTATGTTCTAACCTTAAGAGATTATCTCATAGGTCTATTTAAGATCAAATCTAAGTATTGATTTACATTCTTTTTCAGGTCTCTTCTGTGTGTAATAAAATCAAGGAATCCGTGTTCTAATAAAAATTCAGAAGTTTGGAAGCCTTCAGGTAAGTCTTTACCTGTTGTATCTTTTACAATACGTGGGCCTGCGAAACCAATTAATGCACCTGGTTCAGCTATATTGATATCACCTAACATAGCGAAAGAAGCTGATATACCACCTGTTGTAGGGTCTGTACATAATGAAATGTATGGAATTTTAGCATCGCTTAGCATTGCTAATTTAGCAGATGTTTTTGCCATTTGCATTAATGAAAAACCTGCTTCCATCATACGAGCTCCTCCTGATTTTGAAATCATTAAGAACGGTATCTTATTTTTTAATGAGTAGTCTATACCACGTGCGATTTTTTCTCCTACTACAGATCCCATAGAACCTCCAATAAAAGCAAAGTCCATTGCAGCAACTACTAATTTTTCTCCTTTTGATTGACCAACAGCGACTTTAACAGCATCTTTTAATTGTGTTTTAGTCATTGCTTCTTTTAAACGATCTACATACTTTTTAGTATCTTCAAATTTCAAAATATCTTTTGAAGAAAGGCTTTTGGCTATTTCTTTGTAGTCGTTGTTGTCAAAAAGAATTTCAAAATATTCTTTACTACCAATACGAACGTGATATCCATCTTCTGGACTCACCCATAAATTTTGTTCTAACTGATCTTGATCAATTATCTTTCCAGTCGGAGATTTATACCATAATCCTTTTGGAATATCTTTTTTGTCTTCTGTTGGCGTCTGAATACCTTTTTCTTTCCTTTTAAACCAAGCCATAAAATGTTTCTTTTGTTTATACTAATTTGAAAGCAAGGGGGGAATTATAACGTATTTACGTTATTTAAATCTTCAAAAGCTTGTTCTAAGCGAGCGATTAAAGTCAATTCTCCTTGTCTAACCCACGCTCTTGGATCATAATATTTCTTGTTTGGAATATCTGAACCGTCAGGGTTACCTATTTGAGTTTTTAAATAGTCTATTTTTGAAGACATATAGTCTCTGATTCCCTCTGTGTAAGCAAATTGTGTATCTGTATCGATATTCATCTTGATTACACCGTAACTAATAGCTTCTCTAATTTCTTCTAAAGAAGAACCTGATCCACCATGGAATACGAAATCAACAGGATTGTGTCCTAAGTTGTGTTTCTTCGCTACGTATTCTTGAGAGTTTTTAAGAATGATAGGAGTCAGTTTTACATTACCTGGCTTGTATACACCGTGTACGTTTCCGAAAGAAGCAGCGATTGTAAATCTAGGGCTTACTTTAGATAATTCTTCATAAGCGTAATCTACTTCATCAGGTTGCGTATATAATCTAGATGAATCTACATCCGTATTATCTACTCCATCTTCTTCTCCTCCTGTGATTCCTAATTCTATTTCTAATGTCATACCTAGTTTGTCCATGCGCTCTAAGTATTGTTTAGAAATCTCAATATTTTCTTTAATAGGCTCCTCTGATAAGTCAATCATGTGTGAACTAAATAGAGGTTTACCATATTGTTTCATATGTTCTTCACCAGCATCTAATAAGCCATCTATCCAAGGTAATAGTTTTTTTGCACAGTGGTCTGTATGTAGAATAACAGCTACTCCATAAGCTTCTGCTAATGCATGTACATGTTTTGCTCCTGCAATAGCTCCTATGATAGCTGATTTTTGATTCTCATTAGACAACCCTTTACCTGCCATAAAAGATGCTCCTCCATTTGAAAACTGAATAATCACTGGAGAATTTAATTTAGCAGCAGTTTCTAATACAGCATTGATAGTACTTGAACTAGTTACATTTACTGCTGGTAGTGCAAAACCTTTTTCTTTTGCATATCTAAAAATCTCTTGAACTTGGTCGCCAAAAGCAACTCCTGGTTTAATATTATGAGCCATAGTTGTGTGTTTAAATTTTGTACAAAAATACTAATTATTATTTGAATTAGAATGGATAATTAATTCCAACGTTTAAGACTGATTCTTTTAAGCTAAACTCCTTGAACCATTTTTGTCCTTTATCTTGTGCAGGATTATATGTTTTGAATCCCATATCTAATCTGAATACAAAGAAACTAAAATCATATCTCAATCCTAATCCCGATGCTACTGCCATATCTTTTAATGAAGAAATGCCGTTAAAGGTATAGGTATTATCTTTAATATCATCAAATACGTTCCAAATATTTGAGGCATCTACGAAAAGTGCTCCATACCATTTCCCTCCTATGTTAAAACGATACTCAGTACTGAAGAACAATTTCATATTCGCTTCGTTAAAGTCATTGATACCTCCACTTTGCCCAGGACCTAATCGGTAAGATTGCCATCCTCTATTGTCATTTGATCCTCCTGAATAATAACTCCTTGTGAATGGAATGGAATTGGAGTTGCCATAAGGTACTGCTAGACCAGCGAAAGCACGCATTGCAACAACACGTTTTTTGCCTAGATCAAAGTATTTAACGAAGTCTACCTCTGTTTTTACATATTGAGAAAACTCTACATCCATTATTGTTTTTTTTCCTGTTGGTCCTATTTTAGAACTTGTATTTTGCATTAATAAGTTCATAAGACCACCTGCAGACTCTACTTTAGCTTTTAGCGTATAGAAGCTGTTATCTAATAGATTAGTTCTAGTCGTATTCGTAAAAGTGATATTACTCGCTATAATTAAGTTGTTTTCAGATAGGCGTATACGTCTTTCTTCTATACTTCTTATCTCTTGATGATCTTGAGCAGAGATACCTAGAGGATTATTTGTATCTAGAGCATCTTTTATAAATAGATTACTTCCTCCTTCAGCTATCGTTAGATTTCCATTCTGATCATAATAGTCTGGATTGATAGTAGTATAGTTTTTAGACAGGTCATTTAATCTAGTATAAGATGATTTATAAACACTGAAGTAATTACTAGGGTTGGTATTTCTAATGTATTGTATATTAGCTAAATCCACACTAAAGCTATTCCTTCTTGATGGTAGCCACGTATAGTTTATAATAGCTGTTAAACTGTTTTTGTCTAGCCCAATATTTTTCTGTTTAGTATGCCCAAAGCTCATAGAAGTTGTTGGTAACATACTTTTAGGAATTAATCTATCCGTATTTATTGGAAATAATAGTCGTGGAAAAGTTAGTTTAACATCTCCACCATATTCTGTTACATTGAAGAACACATCATTAGGGTTGCTCATTTGGCGAGAAGAACCTAATGATCCTTTTAAGTTGATTTCTAATATCTCAGCTCCTCTAAAAACATTTCTGAACAGTAACCCCATACTACCACCAATACCAAAATCTTGAATATTCGAGTGAGTAACATCAAATGATGGGTTGAAAGTCATCTTTTTACGAGATGTTAGGTAGATATTACTGATTAATGATTGTCCAGTAGTATCTCTTTTATCTTCTACATATTCTATAACAGGATAGTTAAAAGTACGTAAATTACTGATAGAGCGAGAGGTTAATACTCTTCTGAAGTCACTAAAAGTACTTCCTTTTGTTATAAATATAGCATCTGTAAGTGCCTTTGGCTTATACTGAAGTTTTGTAGAACTATAAATATTAAAGTTGTTATAGTGAACACTATCTAAGACGTATTCTTTGTTTTTAGAACTATTATCTGTGAAGATATTTACGTCGCTAATCGTATATATTTTAAACGGAACTTCTTTTAATGAATCCCCTGACTTTACTGTTCTAGGATCAATGATTAATTCTATATTCGCTCTGTTTTTTTTATTGATAATAGTATCTACTTCATAGCGAATATTTAATTCTTGAAAATGATACGCACCATTATCTCTAAAGTCTGTAGCTAATCTTTTTCGTTCTTCTTCGAAGTTTTTAACATCAAATACAGTATTGCTCTTGATTTTTGATTTTGATAGAGACTTAAGGTATAGATCTTCTAAAGCTTTCGTACTGATATTAGCGTTAATACTATCTATTACATACGGTTCTCCTGTAGTAATGCTATATGTGTTTTTTACTTTTTTTACTCCAGTGGTATCTAACTGAGTTGTAATTTTTGTATCAAAAAAACCTTTGTTGAAATAGTAGTTTTTTAGACGAATCTTAGATTTGTTTGTTCTCAGGCTATCGTATAAAGCAGGTGCTTCTCCTGTTTTTAATAGGAAGTTATTAATCCCAGATATAATAAAAGACTCTCCTAATCGGTCAACTTGTTTCTTAGAAAGAACACTCTCCATTACCTTTTCTTTACCAGGGTTTTCTTTTAACCATATTTGATATAGTGAATCAGCATTTGGCTTTGCCAGATTGTACAGATATAGTCTTAACCTCATATTAGTCATGGGAAAAGTGCTGTTCGGGTGTTGGTATAGCTGCGCCATAACCTCTTCTTTAGATATTTTTTTACCATTTTCGAGAATGGTATTATCCATTAATAGAGCACGGTCGTTTGGAACCTGCTCCGTGATAGAGCATGCAAAAAAACTTATGCTCATTAATAGAAATAGTAGTATTTTTGGTAAAAATCTGCTCAAAGTAGTATAGTCAATTTTCAGTCAAAAATACAGTTTTTTATGGTTACGAAAAACCAAATCAAATTAATTAAGAGTTTACATCAGAAAAAATATAGAAAAGAACACCAACTTTTTATTGCAGAAGGAGTTAAGGTGGTTGGAGAATTAGTGAAGTCTTCGTTGGTTTTAGAGCACATATATTGTACAGAAGAACTGAAGTTTAATGTTCCTCAGTCGAAGGTTTCTATTGTCAGTAAAGAAGATTTAAAAAAGATGTCTGCGCTGAGTACGACTTCTAATTGTTTGGCTGTATTTCATTGCACGGAACAAGAGTCTGTAGATTATAGTGATCTTATCGTTGCTTTAGATGATATTAGAGATCCAGGTAATCTAGGGACTATTATACGATTATGCGATTGGTTTGGGATCAAGCATATTATTTGTACCAGTGAGACAGTAGATGTCTATAATCCTAAAGTGGTACAGGCTACAATGGGGTCAATTGCTCGTGTTAATCTTGTATATGGAGAGTTACCAGAATTAATTAGAGCAGGAGGGGAGCTTCCTATTTATGGTACTTTTATGGATGGAGATAATATCTATCAGAAAACAGTGGCGAATAAAGGAATTATCATCATGGGAAATGAAGCTAATGGTATTTCGAATGTTATTGAAAATTTAGTAACAGAAAGAGTAGCGATTCCTCGTTATGGAAATTTACAACAGACAGAAAGTTTAAATGTTGCCATGGCAGCCTCTATTGTACTAAGCGAATTTAGAAGACATAATTTTTAAGCATATAAAAAAAGGGAACTTAAGTAAGTTCCCTTTTTTTATATCTGTTTTTAATGAAAGGTAAAGTTGACAAATATCCCTCTAGATTTCATTGATTCTATATTTCCAGTCCATGGACTTTGCGCATTTTTATCTCTGATTAATTCATCATTAATTCCAAATACCCCTCTAATAGAAGGAGAAAATTTAAAATATTCAAAATAAAAGTCGATACCTACCCCTATTTCGTAGTTAGCTGTAAGCTTCTCTACTCGCCAGACTCCCTCATAGTTATCGCTATCTACTTTATTATTACTTCCTAAGTTTAAGTCCAAAGAAAAACCTCCTAAGACATAAGGACGTATATTTCCAGTTCTCAGAGCAGAGAATTTTAATAATAAAGGGAAGTGTAGGTATGTAGCACTAGTTGACTTGACCGAAGAACTGTTTAATTCATATTCAGAAGGTTCTGGATTATTGTGCTGTGTAGCATAATAATCATAGATAAGCGCTCTAGGGAAAGACAATTCTCTTTTTGCATATGTTAGTCCTGGCTCAAAGCGCAAGTCTAAATGCTCCATGATACGCAAGTTCCCAACAAGTCCTACATTAAATCCCATAGAAGACTTTACTTGTATTTCAGTATAGTCATTTGGGTATTTTTCTTTTAATGCTTGTAGCTTGTGATAATAGTCTGCATTATAATCAAACTTGTAATTGTATGAATTGACTCCTAAGTAATAGCCCCAATGGACACGCTGTTTGTCCCAATCTCTTTTGTTAAGCATCGGGTTTCTACCAAATATCCATTGCCCATAAGACTGTGAGCTAACGAATAGGATTAAAAAAAATACAATTAGTCTTTTCATATTATTTTGAAGATGAATATATCGTAGCAATTCCCATCGTTTGTGGAAGATGCTTTACATCTTTAAACCCAACTTTTCTTAAAATATTGTTTAAAGCTTCTCCAAAAGGGAAGTTTTTTGCAGAGTCAGATAAATATTTATAAGCTTTTTGGTCTTTAGAGAACAATTTACCCATGAACGGCATTACATTCTGCGTATAGAAGAAATATCCTTGTTTAAATGGGAATTTAGTAGGAACAGAAGTTTCTAGAATAACGAATATTCCTCCAGGTTTTAATACGCGAAGTATTTCTGACAATCCTTTTTCTAAGTCTTCGAAGTTTCTAATACCAAAACCTACTGTGATAGCATCAAAAGTATTGTCTGCAAATGGCAAGTTTTCTGAGTCTCCTTGTACCATTTCGATTCTATTATCTAAGTTTAACGCTTTGATTTTTTGTTTACCTACTTCTAGCATTCCAGCGGATAAATCTAGTCCAGTGATTTTAGTAGCTTCTGTTTTAGATAGCAGAATAGCTAAATCACCAGTACCAGTAGCAATGTCTAATATTGTAGTTGGTTTTTGTTCAGATACTAACTTTAATACCTTACGTCTCCATCCTTGATCAGTACCAAGAGAAATCATTCTATTTAAGTTATCATAATTGCCAGAAATAGTATCAAACATTTGTTCGACTTGTTGTTTCTTGCCTAATTCAGATCCTTCGTATGGAGTAATATTTTTTGACATTGTATTTTATTTTTGACAAATATAATTATTAAAAGCCAAATGAGAAGTTTCGTTTTGTGTCAAAATGAAGAATAAATGCTTTTTAAATAAGGAAGTAGATAAAGACAATGATCTATTGTCTAAAACAAAGAATAGGGGATCTGAAAAAAAAGAAAACCTGAACACATGCTCAGGTTTATCTGTATGAGGTTAGATATACATGTGGTAGTATTCACCACCTGCAAACTCTAGTTGATTTCCTTGTTTAAATCCTAGTCGAGAATAAAGCTTCATTGCACTAGGGTTTTCTAAATCTACAATTAGTCCTACTTGTTTATGACCTTGTGACTTAGCATAGTCTACAGCATGTTTCAGTAAGTGGCTACCTACTCCTTTACCTTGTACTTTAGGAGATACAGCTACAGTGTCTAAGTAATATTCTCCACCAGTGGTTTCTGGTTCAGGTATCATGTCATTATTATACTGTTGCTTCATTAGGTCTAGTACAGGCTCTCTTAACGTGATAAAGTCATCTCCGTTATATCCAGTTATAGAACCTACGATATCACCCTCTTCATCTATCGCTACGAAAGTGTTTTCATAACTATATAAGTTCCCCGGTTTACGGAACATAATAGTTAGAAAGTTAATGGCTTCTTCGATGTCTTCTTTTTGGATAAATGTGAAGACAATATCTTCCATTGCTTGTAGCATTAATTCTGGAACTACGTCGTAATCTTCTCTTTTTGCAGGTCTAATTGTATAATGCATTTTTCTTAATTTGAATTAGTACAAAGGTAAGAAAGTTTAAGAGAACTCGTGATTATTACTGATGTGCTCTTCGTTCATTTATTTTATCCCATTCCTCAGAAGCATTCTCTATACCTATTTTACTAGGTTCGAACACAGGATCTTTTCCTTCTTTGCGTTGTGCTACATAATCTTTTAAAGCCTTTAATGCTGGTTTTCTTAGGATAAAGATAGCGATGATATTAATCCATGCCATAGCTCCTACACCGATATCACCGATTCCCCATGCTATACTTGGTTCACTAGTAGAGGCAAAGAATACAATGCTTAATATGATGATACGCATGATCCATCTTAGGATAATGTTTTTCTTTTTACTTAAGTATTCGAAGTTTGATTCAGCGATGAACACATAAGACATAGCTGTAGTGATAGCAAAGAAAGTTAGTGCTATAGCAATGAATTGAGAAGCGAATACAGGAAAGTGTGTTGCCACTGCTTTTACCGTATAAGCAGCTCCAGCTTCTACACCGGGCATATTTTCTACTATATAAGTCCCTGATTCATCTATCACGTTATACGAATTTGTAAATAAGATCATTAAGGCTGTTGCTGTACATACGAATAAGGTATCTACATAAACAGAGAAAGCTTGTACTAATCCTTGTTTTACAGGATGAGATGTCTCAGAGGCAGCTGAAGCGTGTGGTGCTGTACCTTGCCCAGCCTCATTAGAATATATACCTCTTTTTACACCCCATGCGATTGCAGCACCGAAGACTCCACTAAAAGCAGACTCTAAGTTAAAGGCAGATTTAAATATTAAAGCAAAGATGTGTGGTACCTCTTGTATGTTTAACCCTATAATAATGACAGCCATGATAATATATGCACTAGCCATAAAAGGTACAATGATCTGAGCAATTAATCCCATTTTCTTCGCTCCACCAAATACTGCAAATCCTAAGAATAAACAAATAGCAATACCACTAACCCATGTAGGGATAGAGAAAGCTGAATGCATACTTACGGCGATACTATTACTTTGGATACTCGGTAAGAATAGACCACAACTGATTAAAGTTACGATAGAGAAGAATAGGGCAAATGCTTTACTCTTCATTCCTTTTTCGATGTAGAAGGCTGGACCTCCTACGTATTGACCATTTTTATCTACTTTGTAAATTTGTGCTAATGTAGATTCTATAAAAGCAGATGCACTTCCTAAGAAGGCAATAGCCCACATCCAGAAGATAGCTCCAGGACCTCCGGCAGCGATAGCGGTAGCTACTCCTACGATATTACCTACTCCTACACGTCCAGCGATAGCCATACTAAAGGCTTGAAATGGGCTTACCCCTTTATCGGAAGAACCTTCTGTAAAAAGTAATTTCACCATATGGCGAAAGTATCTGATCTGTATAAATCCTGTTGTAATCGTAAAATAAAGTCCTACTAATAGACAGAGTGCAATAAAAATGTTAGACCAAATTAAGTCATTTAGTAATTTAATAATTTCTTCCATTGTGTTGTTTGTGCTTTTTGTTGTGTGTGTTTGTAGTACATCTCTTTGTTATTAAGTAGAGATATGCTTGTTTTATATTTGTGGAAATTAAGAAAATTTTAAGTATTGAAAGGTGTTAAAATTATCTTTTTTTAAATTTAAAATCATTCTTTCTAAATCTTACTTTATTTATGAAGCTATTTCGGTGAAGTATTGTGTTTTTGTTTGTAAAAAATATCGATAACTAATGAAGACATTTTTTAACTTTGGATAGACAAATAACCAGACTAAACCTTATAAATAAACTCTATGTCACACACAGATTACATTCGACGTTCAGAAGGATTGCCTTTAGAAGAGATATTATTAGCTTGTATCCCTATTGTCTTAGAGGTAATGGATAAAGTAACCTTACAACATAAATGGGATTATGCTTATGCAGAAGGGAAGTGGACGGTAAAGGAACTGATACAGCATCTGATAGACTGTGAACGTATATTTAGTTATCGTGCCTTGCATATCGCACGTCAGGACACAAGTGTCTTAAGTGGATTTGATGAGAATCTGTATGTAGATAATTCAAAAGGGGAATGTAAAGAACCTCAAGATTTAAGAGAAGAATATATCACACTGATGAAGAGTGTGTATTATCAGTTTAAAGGTTTTACAACAGAAGCTTTAGCTTTAAAAAACCAAATGGCTCATTATGTACTCTCTGTAGAAGAGATCGGTAGGCTTAACTATGGTCATACTTTACACCATATAGATATCTTATTAGAAAGATATTTAGATAAAAAATAATTAAGTAGTAGATATAAAAGAAGAGAGCCACTCATTTGAGTGGCTCTCTTACTATATTTTATTAGTAACGGATGCTGAATAAACCTTCAGCTTTGTTTTCTAATTTTTCAAAACGCTCAGTACATTCTTTGATTAGTTGAACAGCAGCTGCTTTATCTCCAAAACCATCAGTTGTAACTGTTTTGTTTTCTAAGTCTTTGTATACTTTGAAGAAGTGTTCTACTTCTTTTTTGAAGTGCTCGTTTACATCTTGAATATCGTTTAGTTTATTCATGATTGGATCAGATACAGGTACACATAAGATTTTTTCATCTTGTCCTTTATCATCAGCCATATAGAAAACACCTACAGGTTTTACCTCTACTACCATTCCTGGAAGAGATGGCTCAGTGAACATTACAAGTACGTCTAGAGGATCTCCATCTAAAGCTAATGTTTCTGGAATGAATCCGTAATCAGCTGGATATCTCATGTTAGAATATAAAAGACGGTCAAAACGCAATCTTTTTAAATCAAAATCATACTCATATTTGTTTCTGCTGCCTGCTGGAATCTCAACAAATGCATCAAAAGTTTCGAATGTATTCATATTTTTTTATTTAAATCTTATTTCTAAAAATCGTGTGCAAAAGTACTCTAATTACTTGTTTATAACAAGTTTTAGATTAATTATTAGAAATAAATTCCGAAAGATCCTCTAATAGCAAACTTTCTAGCGTCAGGCATATCTAGGTAATTTCCTCTCCAACTTAAATCAAGTCTAAAGATTTTAAATATATTACCTACACCTATATAATATTCATAATACACATCACTAGGTGCCTTGTATTGTAGTCCTGATGCATTTAAATCGATGTTCTCTTGTGAGACCTTTCCGTATATTCCTCTAACTCCTACGATCTCACGTAAATTGAAATCTCTTAACCATGGAATACGAGAGAATAAACGACCTCCAAAATTGTGCTCTAAATGTAATGATGCATATTGATCTGTAACAAATTCGTAGTAGTTTAAGTTCGCAAACGTATTTTCGATATTAAACCACGACTGGTTACCAGGTACAACACTTAATAACCCTAGAGGTACTTCTCCGAATGTCTTCCCTGCTTCGAATGTAGGTGTCAATGTACCAAAACCTCCTAACAATAATGGTTTTCTAGCATAGAATTGAACTTTTTTATACTCGAAGTCACTATCTATTACACCTTTGAACCCTTGTGTATACTTTAAGAACATACGTAGGTATTTTTTATCTACATCTGTTCTATCTACACCGTATCCTATTGTTTTTCGTTTAGGTGTATATTCGGCAGTTAGGTTAAACTCAGACTGTTTTGTTTCGTTAGCGATGATATTATTCTCTTTATCCTCGTAGTAGTCTAGGTTAAATAAGTCTGATGCCGCTCTTAGTGTTCTATAATTAAACGAAGTACTAAACTTTAAGTTCTTGACAGGTTCTATTTCTAAACCTACTGTAGAAAGATTAATTTTAGTCAATTTCGTATTATCTCCACTCGCAAATAAAGAGTTCGAAGCAAAACTTCTTCCCAATACATCATTTGTCTCTGTAAGACTTACACCTATTTGCTCTATATCTCTACGGTTTCCTCCGAATAAGATTAATCTACTATCGTTGTGCAATAGTACTTTAGCACTTACGCCATATTTAAACTGATTATCTTTAAATCCGTATGCACCATATCCTTCTAATCTCCATCTGTCATTCGGACCAAAGTAAGTTCTTCCACCAGCACGCAAACGCAACCCTTCAATATCGTTATATCCAAAAGTAGAAAAGATAGGTCCGTAGTCAAATTTATACTTATCGATATTGTAGTAGTTACTCGCTATAGTAGATGATAGATCAAATAGGAACTTAAACTTAGGTACTGTTTTTAATGTATCTAGCATTTTATAGATTCCTAGTTCGTCTTTACTTAATGATTCAAAGCGATAACTTTTCCAGAAGTCTTCATCTCTTTTATAGATTCCTTCATCATATACATTCACATTCTTTTGATAGAATTCATCAGGATGCTCTATATCAAATTTGTGATGTTTATAGATAGAAGTACGCTTACCATAGACCCCTTTAGACTTCTCTCTTTTAGAAAGGGCAAAGTCAGACATGAAGTGATCTTTAGTCAATAGGAATACAGAATCATTTAGAACATCGAATTCTTGCTCTATATAAATCTCTTTAACCCAGTTAATATTTGCATCTCTACTCGCTTCCATATTAATTTTCTTGATTGCGAATGTAGAGTCGTTCACCCAGAAGTCTCCTTTGAATGTTAGTTCTCCTTTACGTCTAGGGTAGTATACGATATTAAAACACCATTTATCATCTATATAAGCACTATCTGCTAGTACATAGTTATACACATTAATACCTGTACGAGATAGTGGACTGACGAAGTCTTTATCGAATATCTTGATATAATTGTTGTAGATATTATACTCAGCGTATAGGTCTTTAACGAATTCGATAATATGTTGATTCGTATCAAAACCTGAGTTTTTGTTTCCTAAGGTTTTTTCGATTTTCTTACCGTTTCTATTATCACCATATACCTGACCTATATTTTCATTGATAAAAATAGGTAGGTATGTCTTCCCTGTAATGCGGTTGGTGTCTACTTGTTCGAAGATGAACTCCATACCTCTGAATAGTTTTTTCTTCTGGTATGCGCTATCTATACTGTTTAAGTCAAACTCTACTTTTTCGTATTTATCATACTCGTATTGAGAGAACATATATAAACCATTCTTGCGTTTACGCTCCCATATTTTACGTAGAATATCTAAGGCAGGGTTATTCTTCTTAGAAGTTTTACCAGCATAGATTTTAACTTCATCTAAGGTGTTGTCATCTTGTAGAACGACTTTTAGATCTAGATTTGTTTTTCCCTCTAACGGAATTTCAAGTGTTTTATAACCCACGAAAGATACCACTAGGGTAGTATAGGTCTTGGTAGACTCTAAGTAGAACTTACCAGATTCATTAGCAATAACTCCGTCAGTAGAGTTTTTAAAGTAAACGCTAGCAAATGGCACCTCTAAGTTGTTTTCGTCAATTATTTTCCCACTTACTTTGGTTTGTCCCCAACTAAATGCTGAAACGAGTAGAAATAATAATAGAAACTTAACTTTATTTTTCATAGTAAAGTAGTATTCATAAAAAAAGACTCCATCTTAGCATAAGATGGAGTCTATCAAATATACGTTATTTTTTTTACTTGTAAAGTACTTTTTTTACAGCTTTCACTACATCGTTAGCGTTAGGTAGCCACTCTTGTAGTAATACTGGAGAATATGGTGCTGGTGTATCAGCAGTCGTGATTCTTTGGATAGGAGCGTCTAAATGATCGAATGCTTGCTCTTGTACCATATAAGTAATTTCAGAAGAAATACTTCCAAATGGCCAAGCCTCCTCTAGAATTACTAGACGATTTGTTTTCTTTACAGATTTAAGAATAGCCTCTTGATCTAATGGACGTACAGTACGCAAGTCAATAATTTCACAAGAGATACCTTCTTGAGCTAGTTCATCAGCAGCTTTATAAGCTTCTTTGATGATTTTACCAAAAGAAACGATAGTTACATCAGTACCTTCTCTCTTAATATCAGCTACTCCTAATGGGATAGTGTATTCTCCTTCTGGCACTTCACCTTTATCACCATACATTTGCTCAGATTCCATGAAGATAACAGGGTCATTATCACGGATAGCCGCTTTTAATAATCCTTTACAGTCATATACGTTAGATGGTACTACTACTTTTAATCCAGGTACATTAGCATACCAGTTTTCAAAAGCTTGTGAGTGAGTTGCACCTAATTGTCCTGCAGATGCAGTAGGTCCACGGAATACGATAGGAATATTAAATTGACCACCAGACATCTGACGCATCTTAGCAGCATTGTTTATAATTTGGTCGATTCCTACTAAAGAGAAGTTGAAAGTCATAAACTCAACGATAGGACGGTTACCATTCATTGCAGATCCAACTGCAATACCAGCAAATCCTAACTCTGCAATCGGAGCATCGATAACACGTTTTGGACCGAATTCGTCCAACATACCTTTAGAAGCTTTATAAGCACCGTTATATTCAGCTACTTCTTCACCTATTAAATATATTGATTCGTCGCGACGCATTTCTTCGCTCATCGCTTCACACACGGCCTCTCTAAATTGAATCGTTCTCATAATTTTCTATTTTGTGTAATTAATTTACGAAAGCAAAAATAGGAAAAAATATCTTTATCTTGAGTATCTGTTTTATTGTTTTATAGGTTTTAATCTTATGCGTCCTCTTTTATTATATTTTTTATAACCTACTTTATTTCTGATTTACAATTCTTTAATATTATACGCCTTTAGTTGAAGGTGTTGTAGTATTTTAGCTTTTATAGTTTATCGTTGTATCGTTGAGGTTTCTTAACTCATGGTGTTACGCCATCTCTATGTGCCCAATCAAAAGAAACCCTCCTATAGAGATAGAAGGGTGAAGTGTTATTGCTGAGATTGTAACCAGTCTTCGTATTTTAATCTAGTGATTACTTCGATACGGTCGTCTTTAAAGTATTTGTCATATCTGTTTTCTGATTTATAAGCGAATGTAAATCCACATTTTGATTGTGCACGTAGTGATTTAGCGTTTTCTTCATAGAATCCACACCAGAGGTCTACGATCTTTAGGTCTACAAATGCGTGTTTGATTAATCGCTCAAGTGCCTCTGGGATATAGCCTTTGCCCCAGTGTGGTACACCTACCCAGTAGGCTACTTCTGCTTCGTTTTCAGAAATGTCAAAGTTGCTGTTTTTTCCGATTAACAAACCAATACATCCTATCGCTTCATTAGTGTCTTTTAGAGCTACGGCGTATATCTCTGGGTGTGCAAATTCGTTGTTGATTACTGCTTTACTTTCTTCTACACTTTTATGGGCTGGCCAACCTGCTGCTGGACCTACTTGTTCGTCTTTTGCGTATAAGTATAAACTCTCTGCATCTGACTCTTCCCAAGGGCGCAAAATCAATCTTTCTGTTTCTAGTCTCATCTTCTTTTCATTTTTGTACTCTTGTTGAAAGTACTTGTTATTATTCTGATGCAAAAGTAGGGGTGTGCTTAGAATCTGGCTGTATGATTATTTTAGATAAAAATGTAATTTTAGAAAGTATTTTTGTTTATTTGTATGGTACTTTGATTTTATTCTGTATTTATGAAAAGTGTTTTGATAGATTTAAAGGAGCGTATCACTCTTAGTTTTGGGGTGGATTATGGCATTTGTACGAAAGAGAATCAGTTTGATTATCCTGTTGCTACCCCTTATTTATCGTTCTTTTTTGTAGAAGCTGGAAGGGCACTCATCAGTGTTGATTTTAAAGAGTATATACTGAGTAAGGGTAACTTTATTATCGTAGGAGAAGATAATATAGTCACCTTCAGAGAGATGTCAGAGGACTATAGGATGCATTGTTTTTTGATTCAGCGCGATTTCGCTAGTGAGATTGCTTATGTATTACCAAACGAATTGTTTAGTTACCTACATTATTTCCCAGTGCAATATTTTAGTGAAGAGAATATTAGGATTTATAATCACTGGCATTCTGTATCTCTTTATATGATAGAGCACACTTCTATACACACTAAGCGAATGCTGTGTAACCAATTTCAGATTTTGTTTTTAAATTTATCAGAGCAGGTTAACTATGATGAGTTAATTATAGAGAAACACTACAGTAGACAAGAGGAGCTATGCTGGAAGTTCTGGGATCTGATCACTCATCATGCTAAGCAGCATAGAGATGTCGCGTTCTATGCAGATACTTTATGTATTACACCTTATTATTTATCACAGATCACTCAGCAGTTCTTGAATTATAGCCCTAAAGAGCTTATTAATCGTCAAGTGGTATTAGAGATTAAAGATTACCTTCGCAATACGGATTTAAACATTAGCCAAATAGCCGAGCAGTTAAACTTTCAAGATCCTTCTTATATGGGGCGTTTCTTTAAGCGCGAGACAGGGGTAAATCCTCTGCAGTTTAGAAGATAGCTTTACTATTTTTTTGTTGGTGAAATATTAGTATATGTGATTAAATAATCAGTAGTTATCCTAGCTATGTACTATATATAGTTGTTCGAATTTCTCTACACTTTTTTTGTTCTTGTCCTTTTTTGGGACTAATAATGATACTAGAAGCTGTCTTTTTACATTGTTTTTTAGCCTAAATAGAGCTTTAATCCTTCTTTAAACGTTGTTTTAAGAAAAAAGTAGGTCTGCTTTTTTATTTTCATTTTATGAATTTTAAGGGTTAAGTGGTTGATTTTTAAGGTGCTGTTGTTTGTTGTCCTTTTTTTGTAGTTGGGTATTGAATAGCTTTCAAGCCAGTATATATAAGGCTTTGTGCTATCTTCTTCAACAGTTCGTCAAGACTTCTCCATGATTGCTCTAGTTAAGACGTTGTTTGTTGAAGGAATGTTGAAGAAGTGTTGTAGCGGTGTTGAAGAAGTAGAGAAAATTGTTGAGTTGTTTAAAAAGAATAGTGTTCTACTTAGATAGCTATTATAAGGGAGGTGATATTAGTGCTATAGGCATAGATTCAAATCTGAATTTGTCTGTGGTGATAACGTAATTCTGTTCGAGTATTAAGAGTAGAAGTGAAGGTGTCAAAAGATTATTTAACCAAATTCGTGTTAATTCTTTTATTAAAAGAGTTGTTATTAAAAGAGAAATAATAGGATAAGGACAGGAGTACCCTTACCATAAATAGGAAAGAAAAAGTTTGTATTTCAATATAATTAAGGGGTGTGGAGCATTATAAACGGGTAGAGGTAAAAGTTTGTTAATTAGAATCTATTTAAATAAGACTGATAATTTTATATGCACGCATAGTAAAATATCAAAAATAAATTCTTATTTTCGTTCGGTAAGTAAATGTGAAACACAAAAAACGATATAAAAATGAAAATATTAGTTTGCATCAGTCATGTGCCTGATACTACTTCAAAAATTAACTTCACGAATGGAGATACAACATTTGATACAAATGGAGTACAGTTTGTAATCAATCCTAATGACGAGTATTCTTTAACTAGAGCGATTTGGTTCAAAGAGAAACAAGGAGCTACAGTTACTGTAGTGAATGTAGGTGGACCTGATACTGAAGCTACGTTGCGTAAAGCATTAGCTATCGGAGCAGATGAAGCTATCCGTGTGAATGCTAATCCTACTGACGGAATGTTCGTAGCAAAACAATTAGCAGAAGTAGTAAAAAATGGAGGTTTTGACTTAGTATTAGCTGGTAAGGAATCTTTAGATTATAATGGTGGAATGGTACCAGGAATGCTAGCTGCATTCTTAGGATACGATTTCGTAAACTCATGTGAAGGGTTAGAAGTAGATGGTACTTCTGTGAAAGCGATTCGTCAGATAGACGGTGGTAAAGAGACTATCTCTGGAAAATTGCCATTAGTAATCGGAGGACAAAAAGGTATCGTAGATGAAAAAGACTTGCGCATTCCTAATATGCGTGGTATTATGTCAGCTAGAACAAAGGCTTTAGCTGTAGTAGAACCAGTAGGAGCAGAGGCAACTACTAAAGATGTGAAATTCGAAAAACCAGCTCCAAAATCAGCTTGTAAAATGATTTCACCTGATAACTTAGATGAGTTAATCAACTTGTTACACAACGAGGCAAAAGTTATCTAATTTCATTTATTTGTAAACCTTTAAAAAAGAAGAATTATGTCAGTTTTAATATATGCTGAATCAGCAGAAGGAAAATTTAAAAAAGTAGCATTAGAGTTAGCTTCTTATGCTAAAAAAGTAGCAGAGTCATTAGGAACAACTGTGACAGCTGTAACGATCAATGCTTCAGACGTAAGCGAATTAGGAAAATACGGTGTAGATAAAGTATTAAAAGTATCTAACGATAAGTTAGCTAACTTTAATGCTAAAGCTTATGCAGATGTAATCAAACAAGCAGCTGCTAAAGAAGGAGCTAAAGTAGTAGTATTATCTTCTACAACAGACAGTTTATACGCTGCTCCTTATGTAGCAGTAGCTCTAAACGCTGGATATGCTTCTAACGTGGTAGCTTTGCCAGAGAGTACTTCTCCTTTCGTAGTGAAGAGAAACTCTTTCTCTACTAAAGCATTTACACATACAGAATTAACTACAGATGTAAAAGTATTAGCATTAGCTAAGAACTCTTACGGACTAGTAGAGGCTTCTGGAGCTGCTGCAGCTGAGGATTTTGCACCATCGTTAAACGATGCTGACTTCAGCCTAAAAGTAGAAGGAGTAGAAAAAGTATCTGGAAAAGTAACTATCGCTGATGCTGATGTAGTAGTATCAGGAGGACGTGGATTAAAAGGACCAGAGAACTGGAAGATGATCGAAGACTTAGCAGAAGTATTAGGTGGAGCATTAGCTTGTTCTAAGCCTGTATCTGACTTAGGGTGGAGATCGCATGAAGAGCACGTAGGACAAACAGGTAAGCCTGTAGCTGCGAACTTATATATCGCTGTAGGTATCTCTGGAGCTATCCAACATATCGCAGGGGTGAACTCTTCTAAAGTAAAAGTAGCTATTAATACAGATGCGGAAGCACCATTCTTTAAAGTAGCTGATTATGGTATCGTAGGAGATGCATTCCAAGTAGTGCCTCAGTTAGTAGAGAAATTAAAAGAGTTTAAGGCTAAGAATGCATAAGCATTTTATAAGCTTTTAAATATATAAGGCAACTAAGACAAAGAATATTTATATCTTTGTTTTAGTTGCTTTTTTTGTATAAAAAATAATTATGAGTTTAATAAAATTAACGGTAAGTGGGATCTCTTATAGTCATACACAGAATGGTGCATATGCGCTTATACTAGAAGAAGAGGTAGGAAGTAGAAAATTACCTATCGTAATAGGAGCCTTTGAGGCTCAGTCTATTGCGATAGCGATAGAGGATGATATTAAACCACCTAGACCTCTGACTCATGACTTGTTTAAGACCCTAGCAGATCGATATAGTATCATAGTCAAAGAAGTTATCATTAACAGGCTATTAGATGGAGTTTTTTACTCTAGTCTAGTCTGTGTAAGAGATGGAGTAGAAGAGACGATAGATGCACGTACATCAGATGCGATAGCACTAGCAATACGCTTTTATGCCCCTATTTATACGTATAAAGATATTCTTGATAGAGCAGGTATCATCCTTAGTGCTGAGGTGGAAGAAGAGGAAGAAACAGTAGAAGAGCGTAGAGTACCACATTCAGGAGAGGACATTGCTTCTCAGGTAGAACAGTTTTTAGAAGAAGAGGCGAAGGCAAATGATTTTTCTAGTTATACTAAATCAGATCTAGAGAAGATGTTAGATGATGCTTTAGCAAGTGAGGACTATGAAAAGGCAGCTTTGCTAAGAGATGAGTTAAATAAAAGATAATAACCCTATATATAGACAACACAACAATGAGACAATACTTAGACTTAGTACAACAAGTACTTGATAAAGGAACACAAAAAGGAGATCGAACAGGTACAGGAACCAAGAGTATATTCGGACACCAGATGCGATTTGACTTAGCAGAAGGTTTCCCTTTAGTGACGACTAAGAAAGTACATTTAAAGTCTATCATCTATGAGTTGTTGTGGTTCTTAAACGGAGATACGAATATTAAGTATCTTAGTGAGTATGGAGTGCGTATATGGGATGAGTGGGCTGATGAGAACGGTGATCTAGGACCTGTGTATGGATATCAATGGAGAAACTGGAATGGAGAAGGGATAGACCAGATAAAAGAGGTGATAGATACCCTGAAGAACAACCCTAACAGTAGACGTATAATGGTGTCTGCATGGAACCCTAGTGTGATGCCAGACACTTCTATCTCTTTTGCAGATAACGTAGCGAATGGAAAGGCGGCATTGCCTCCATGTCATTCATTCTTTCAGTTCTATGTAGCAGATGGGAAGCTGTCTTGTCAGTTATATCAGCGCAGTGCAGATGTATTCTTGGGAGTACCTTTTAATATTGCTTCTTATGCCTTGTTAACGATGATGGTCGCTCAGGTATGTGATCTAGAAGTAGGAGATTTTATCCATACATTCGGGGATGTGCATATCTATAATAATCATATAGAGCAAGTGACACTACAGCTAAGTAGAGAACCAAAGCCGTTGCCTCGAATGGTAATCAATAAAGAGGTGAAAGATATATTTAGTTTTAAATACGAGGATTTTACACTTGAGGGATATGATCCTCATCCTGCTATAAAAGGACAAGTATCTGTATAAACAGCGCAATAAAAATATAGCTTATGAAAAGAGATGAATCTTACGAAATGTATGAATATGCACGCAAACGATTAAAACAAAGAAAGATGTTATTCTTTCACTTCGTCGTATTTGTTTTAGGGAGTATTGCCATGTTTTGTTTTAACGGCTTAGTTCAGGATCAGACTACAGTTACGATTTGGTGGCCGTATGCTATCGGGATATGGGCATTGTTAGTATTCTTACACGCTGTGAATGTGTTAATCGTAGATCGCTTTATGGGTAAGCGATGGGAGGATAAGCAAGTAAGACGTTTAGTAGAACTACAAGAACAACGCATCAAAGAATTAAGAGCAAAAGTAGAGAAGGATTTTCCATTAGTAGATACACAGAGAGATTTAGAGCAAATCCAACAACCAACTCCTACTAGCTCACCAGAATTAGATAAAAAATAAAAATATGCTGACACTGATCGCTGCAGCTGCAGAGAATAATGCTTTAGGTAAAGACAATGATTTGTTATGGCATTTGCCAGATGATTTTAAACATTTTAAAGACTTAACGTCTCATCATTTTATTATTATGGGGAGAAAGACTTTTGAGTCTTTTCCAAAACCTTTACCTAATCGTACGCATATCATCATTACACGCCAAGAGGAGTACGAGGCTCCAGCATCGTGTATTGTAGTGAATAGTTTAGAAAAGGCTTTAGATTTAGTAACAGAGCAAGAAGAGAGTTTTATTATAGGCGGAGGAGAAATCTATAATCTAGCACTTCCTTTTGCAGATAAGATAGAACTAACTCGTGTACATACGGTATTAGAGGCAGACGCTTTCTTTCCTGTTATCGATCCTAAAGAATGGAAATTAGTCAGAGAGGAGTTTCATGATAAAGATGCAAAACATCAATATCCTTTTACCTTTTTGACGTATATCAAAAGTTAAAAAAAGTAAGTTATGAAAAAGATATTTTCTTGTTTAATTGTTGTTTTAGTTGTCGCTCTAGGATATGCTCAAAAACCTTCTAAAACAATATCTGAAAAAAAAGAAGCTTTAGAGAGTGATAAACCTGTTGTCATTATGGATACTTTGAGACTAAAGTTTCAAAGTAATGAAAATGTAGGTAAGGATCAGCAGTTCTTAGGTAAAGATATCTATGAAAGTACTTATCTAAAAGAAGGAGATGTTTTTAGAAAGAACACAAAATATAGTGGTACTTCTTATAAGAGTAAGAATTTTGACTCTCTTACCTTAATCGATATTACTAATCCTCTAGAACTAATGCTTTTCTATAAAGAAAAGAAGGCTTTTGTATTAGTCAATAGAGAATTAGCAGAACGCAATGTCATCGAATTAGGAGTTAAGTTTCCGACTATGGAGACTAGTTTTGCAGGGGTGAGTACGAAGCGTAATTATTGGTTAGTAAATGAGCGCAACAGATCAGTGAATTTATATAACAGTGTTACTTATGAGCTACACCGTGTATTTACTTTTCCAGAAGGAGCTAAGATTAAACAATATTTGACATTGCCTCATCTGTTCTTTTGGGTAGATGAAGAGAACGTATTACATGGAAATGACCTAGTCGGTAAAGAGGTTGTTACGTATAATCTAGAGACGGAATACGATTTAATGCAAATATTAGAGGTAGATAAATTACTTTATTCTTATAAAGATAAATTATACTTTGTTGATTTAAAAGCGAATAAGACTTCTGTTCTAGATACAAAAGAAAAAAGCATTTCAGGCTTCTTTTATGGCAATCAAAAATTGAGTATTTTTGACGGACAGAAAATAAATAATTACTTTATAAAATTACCGTAATGCATATAGCTATTGCTGGAAATATAGGCGCAGGAAAGACTACGCTTACGAATTTATTAGCCAAACACTATGGGTGGGAACCTCATTATGAGGATGTAGTAGATAATCCTTATCTAGATGACTTCTACCACCAGATGGACAGATGGTCTTTTAACTTACAAGTGTATTTTTTAAATAGCCGTTTTCGTCAAGTTTTACAAATTAGACAAAGTGGTAAGACGATTATCCAGGATCGTACGATATATGAAGATGCACATATCTTCGCGCCGAACTTACACGCAATGGGCTTAATGTCTAATCGTGATTTTCAGAACTACTCTTCTTTATTCGAATTGATGCAAGAATTGGTAGGAGCTCCAGATTTATTAATCTACTTAAGAAGCTCTGTACCTAATCTAGTAGGGCAAATCCAAAAGAGAGGAAGAGATTATGAAAACTCTATTTCTATCGAGTATTTAAACAAATTAAATGAACGATATGAAGAGTGGATTAAAGGGTATGACAAAGGGAAGTTACTAATTATCGATGTAGATAATTTGGATTTCGTAGAAAACCCAGAAGATTTAGGAAACGTAATCAATAAAATAGATGCGGAAATCAACGGTCTGTTTTAAAAAGAAATATAGAATATAAGAAAGCCCTGATGTTACGTCAGGGCTTTTCTTTTATAAGGGTACATTAGAGGTCTTCTTTATGGTCTGAATAACAAAAGAGCTTTTGATATTAGAGATAATTTCTAGTTTGGATATCTTGTGTACTACAAATTGTTGATAGGCTTGTACGTCATCAACTAGTAATTTTAAAAAGAAGTCATAGTCTCCTGCTATATAAGAAGCTTCTAATACTTCGTCTAATCCTTTGACATAGTTTTCAAATTCCTCAAAGAGGCTTTCTTGATGTCTAATCAAGATTACTTGACAATACACGATTAGTTTTTTTCCTAATAAATCGGGGTTGAGTTGAGCAGAATATCCTTGAATAATTCCTGTTGCTTCAAGCTTCTTTATTCTTTCGTGTACAGGTGTAAGTGATAGATTTACTTTCTCTGCTAGCTGTTTCGTCGATTGTTTTCCGTCTAATTGAAGTTCGATAAGTAGTCTTTTATCAATTTCGTCTATGTGTTGCATAGTTAATTTTTCTGTTTAGTGAAGTTTAGGATATGTAAAAGTAATGGTTTTTTCTTTGAAAGATATTGATTATAGATGTTTTTTCCTTAATTGTGGTTGTGTTGTAGAAAAAATATTTATGTGTATATCTTTGCACTGTTATATCAGATAAAAAATAAGTAAATGAAGATTATACAAAAAATAGTAAAACCTATTTCGAAATCATGCAGTACACCTGTTCTTGCTAAAAACTTCTCTATGTGTATGGAGAAGATGTGTGTACCCTTATGTGAAGAAAAGCTTTATTGATTTTTTGTTTTAATAACAGAAAAGGAGGCTTTGGTAGAGCCTCCTTTTTTTGTATCGTTTTTTTAAGCAGCAAAAAAACGATAGGTAATGTGTGTGCTGCTAAAAATAATAAAATTTTTAGTATAAATGAAAAGTATTAAACTTCGGCTACTAATAAGTAGCTTGCTACTGCTGTGTAATGTGGCTTTAGCACAACAAGTAACTGTGACAGGTGTGGTAAGTGAACAGGGGGGATTCTCTCTACCTGGAGTCTCAGTTATCGTAAAGAATTCAACTAAAGGAGTACAAACAGACTTAGATGGTAAGTATGCTATCGATGTAAATGAAGGTGATGTGCTTCAATTCGAGTACGTAGGTTTTAAACCTCAGTCTATTACTGTGACTAAACAGCGTGTAGTGAATATTAGCTTAGTAGAGGATGTGATAGGTTTAGATGATATCGTAATCGTGGCTTATGGGGCTCAAAAGCAAAAAGCTGTAGTAGGTGCAATTAGTCAGATCAAGAGTGATGCTCTAGATAAGCAAGTGTCTACTTCTGTAGTGTCTGCACTACAAGGAACAGTAGCTGGAGTGAATATCATAAACTCTAACTCTCAACCTGGAGAGAGCCCTACAATACGCATTCGTGGTATCGGTTCTATCAATGCATCAGCAGATCCATTAATTATATTAGATGGAGCTCCGTATTCAGGCTATATTAGCTCGATAAGTGCAGATCAGATAGAAAGTATCAACGTGCTGAAAGATGCGTCTTCTACAGCCTTATACGGTTCTCGTGGAGCTAATGGTGTAATCCTGATTAAAACAAAAATGGGTAAGCTAAATAGCCAACCAGACGTGAATATCAAGTTGAGTTCTGGAGTAGCATTCGATGCTGTGAAAACACACAAGGTATTAGATACTCGTGGGTATACACAGTATCTGTGGGAAGCCAGAAAGAATAACTATCAGTATGTGCTAGGCCAAGATGAAGAGACAGCACGTAGAACGGCTTCAGATGGGTTAGTAAGTTATTTTGGTTATAATCCATTTGGAACAGATCAACCTGTGGATTATAATGGTAATTGGACAGTTAAGAATCCGTTGTTATGGGAGACAGACTGGAAAAAAGAATTGCAGAGAAACCAAGCGTTTAGAAATGAATACAATTTTAATGTAGCAGGTGGAGGTGATCGTACGACTTATTTCCTTTCAGGTAACTACTTAAACCAAGATGGAATGATCAAGACTTCTAACTTTGAACGTACGACTGTTCGTCTTAATATAGAAAGTCAAGTGACAGACTGGTTACAATTAGGAGCTAATACTGCGTACTCTGCTTCTAATCAAAACTTCCCTGTACAGAGTGGTACTAACCTTTATAGCCCAATGGGATGGATCTATGCTATGCCTAGTGTATATCCTGTATATAAAAGAGACTTAAATGGACAAGTAGTATATGATGCTCAAGGAAGTCTGATCTATGATTATGGTAATGCTTCTAGTAAAGATATTAATAGTGTTCGCCCTATCATGAGTGGTGAGAATGCAGCAGGGATATTACAAAACAATAGTACTGTAATTAGACGATCTACGACGAGTTGGAATGGTTTTGCTAAGTTAGATTTGGCTGAGGGGTTATATTTCAGAACTAATCTGTCTTATGAAAAGTATGACTATGACAATAAAGAGTACAACAACTCTCAGTATGGTCAGGCATCTAGTGTGAATGGTCGTGTACTTAGATTCAAGGATACGTCAGAGACATTGAACTTTATTAATGCCTTACACTACGATAAGATATTAGGAGAACACCATATCGCAGTAGATGGTATCTACGAGGCTTATAAGTTTAAGAAAGATTTCTTTAATGCTTCTACTACAGGATTCTTACCTGGTAATACAGAGATAGGGAGTGGTACCTCATTAGAGGGTATTAATGGATACGATGTAGAGGATAGATTGACTAGTTATTTAGGTAGGGTAAGTTATGACTATGCAAATAAGTATTTTATAGAAGGATCGTTTAGACGTGATGCAAGTACTCGTTTTGATAAATCTGTTCGAAAAGGAAACTTCTACTCAGTAGGAGGATCTTGGATAGTGTCATCAGAAGATTTCTTAGTAGACAATAATACTATTGACTTATTAAAATTAAGAGTTTCTTATGGTGAGCTAGGAAATAATAATATCACAGGGAAGTATTTTCCTTACTTAAGGTTATTTGATACAGGTTATAATCAGTTAGATAATCCTGGGGTTGTATTAGGTGATTTAGCTGATCCATATTTGACATGGGAGAAAACAGCTTCATTCAATGCTGGTATCGATTTTAGTTTGTTTAACAATAGAATAGAAGGATCGGTTGATTATTATAAAAAGCGTTCTATAGATTTATTATTTGCTATTCCACAAGCTCCTTCTACTGGTAACTTAGAGATATTATCTAATGCTGGAACAATAGAAAACTATGGACTAGAGGTAAGCTTGACTTCTCATAATATACGTTCTGGCGATTGGAAATGGGATACTTCACTTAATTTCTCTATTGATAGAAATAAGATTAAATCACTGACGCAAGACAGTTTTATCAGTGGGTTAAATAGATGGGCAGAAGGTCGCTCTCTTTATGATTTCTATTTAAGAGATTGGGCTGGTGTAGATCCTAATGATGGATATGGAATGTGGTATAAGGATGTAGTAGATACAGATGGTCAAGTGATAGGAAGAGAAACTACAAAGGACTATAACGAGGCAACGCGTTACTATAATAAATCTGCTCTTCCAAAACTAGTAGGAGGATTTAATACGGCTTTATCTTATAAAAACTTTGATTTTAGTGCATTCTTTAATTTTAGTTTAGGTGGTTATATTTATGATAATGATTATTCGGGATTAATGAATGGTATGTCTATAGGATATCAAAGTTCACCTGATATAGTTAATCGTTGGCAAAAGCCGGGTGATATTACGGATATCCCAGTACTTATTAACTCTACAAATAACTTTGCTGCAACATCTACTAGATTCCTGTATAAGAATGATTATTTAAGATTAAAAGCATTAACACTTGGGTATACTTTACCTATCGAAAGTTTAGGTAAGTTTAAATTAAAACAAGCAAGGGTATATGTGCAAGGAGAGAATTTATTGACTTTCCAGTCACATAAAGGTATCGATCCAGAGCAAGCAATTAACGGGGTGACTAACTATCGTGTGCCTCTATCTGCAACCCTATCTGTTGGATTAAATATTAATTTCTAAAAGAGTAAATACGTGATAAAATCAATAATAAAAAGTATCGTAGCTGTATTGTTTATTAGCACAGTTACAGGATGTTCATCAGATTTCTTAGATGATCCAAAACCAAAAGATAGTATATCTCCAGAAGTAGTATTTGGGAGTAAAGAGGGGGCGACCTCATTCTTATCGGGAATTTTGAGATTACAGAGAAGCACTTTGATTAATGATGAAGCGTCTGGATTACATAGTATTTTATTTGCTCGAAGTGTAAAAGGAGCAGATTTGATACAAAAACAGATTTGGTTTGGCTCAGATTATGACTACCAGGTGTATTTAAGTACAGGGACTAGATCTAAGTTCTCATGGCGATTGCCTTATAGAATCATAGATCAAGTAAATAACTTTATTCAAGGAGTAGAAGAGAGTACAAAGATTAGTAAAGAAGATAAAGATGAGTTAATAGGTCAGGCTCTAGCTCTTAGAGGATATTATTACTTTCAATTGGCAATAGAGTTTGGAGATGCTTATTTATCTAATCAAAACGTAACATTTCCGCCGATATATACAGAGCCGACTACTATACCTAATCCATTTTCTACTAAGGAAGAGTTCTTTACTAGAATAGTAACTGACTTAGAAGAAGCTTCGTCTAGACTAGGAGGAGGTAGAATAAATAAATCGTATATCAATAAATCAGTAGCTCAAGCATTTTTAGCTCAAGTATATCAATATATGGGTAAATGGGATCTAGCTAAGAAGAATGCGAATGAAGCTTATGGAGGAAATATACTAAAAGTATTGAATGCAGAAGATTACAACAAAGGCTTTGATACGATGAGTGCGACAGAGTGGTTATGGGCATTGCCTCAGAGTGCTGATCAGTCTGTGTATTATAAATCACATCCACACGCTATGATGGATCATATAGCGGTAGCTTATCACGGTACGTTTATCAATGATGAGTTTGTGAAATATTTTAGCCCAACAGATGTGCGAAACTTGTTTAGTAATTTTTACGAAAAGCCTAAAGGAGATTGGCAAGAGTATGTGACTTCTAAGTTTAAATTCACATTCGAAGCTGATTTACCAGTTATCAGATATCCTGAATTGGTATTAATAGAAGCTGAAGCAGAATATCATTTAGGCAATGAAAGAAAGTCAAAAGAGATATTAGATGCTATTCGTCTAAATAGAGATGCAAAAGCTAAAGCTACAAGTGCTACTGGTACAGCGTTACTAGATGTAATCTTATTAGAGAGAAGAAAAGAATTATATGGAGAATGCGGAGTAGAGTGGTTCGATGCTAAGCGATTATTAAGAGGAATCACTCGTACAGGTAATCACAGAACTGTAGTATCTCTTCCTGCACAGGATAAACGCTTCCAGTTAGTCATTCCTCAAGAAGAGTTAGATGCTCGTAATTAATTGAATATTTATTTTTAAAAAAAGTATCCATTTTAGAATGGTATTTGGTTGTTGTTTTTAGTTAGCGTAAGAGGTTGTCATTCGTGACAACCTCTTTTTTTGTGTGGGTTGAGGTATAAAAAAAAACACCTCTACTAAGAGGTGTTTTTGCTTATTGTGTAATCTCTCTAAAGAGACTTTCTAGATTTTTGTTTTTTACTTGCATGGATAGTGTTTTAAGTCCATTCTCTTGAGCGAAGTCATATACAGTAGGTCTATAATCATTATCTATAGGGAACACTAATTCCCACTGTGTGTCATGAATATGATTTGCACGGATAAGGTTAGGGATTCTATCTATAAACTGAACCTCTATTTTAAAGTCAAATTCAACAGCTATTATCTGTTCATTTTGATTCTCTAACATAGATGAAAGCATTTGATCTGCTACTATTTGTCCTTTTTTGATAATAATCACACGGTCACAAATAGCTTCTACTTCTTGCATAATATGTGTAGAGAGAAATACCGTTTTATCCTTACCAATGTTTTTAATTAACTCTCTAATCTCTACTAATTGATTAGGATCTAATCCTGTGGTAGGTTCATCTAAGATAAGTACCTCTGGATCGTGAAGAAGAGCAGTGGCTAATCCTACACGCTGTCTATATCCTTTCGATAATTCACCTATTCGCTTATGCGCTTCAGGACTTAGACCTGTTAGGTTAATTACTTCGTCAATTCTACTTTTAGCTACTTTATAAATATCAGCGTTGAACTGTAAATACTCTCGCACATACATCTCTAAGTACAGCGGATTGTGCTCTGGTAAATAACCTATAGAATGCTGTACATTTCGCTGTTCTGTCTCTACGTTAAAGTCATTGACATAAGCTTGACCTTCATCACTGTGAATGTATGTCGTTAGAATCTTCATTAGTGTAGACTTACCTGCCCCATTAGGGCCTAAAAAGCCAGCTATTTGACCCTTTGGGATAGAGAAACTAATACTGTCTAAGGCTTTCTGTTCGCCATAAAACTTGCTTATATTTTTAACCTGTAGTGACATTATTTTGATTTATATGATAGTAACAAAAGTATATATTTAATGTGAAAATCCGAAAGAAACACTGAATACAATAATACCTATTACAATCAATGTGATAAATACATATAGCCAATCTTTCTCTAAGAAAAACGATAAAAGTGATAGAAATATTCTAAGCACAGGTGTTAAAAATAAAAGTAATATCCCCAAGAAGATAATAGACTCTCCATCTACCTGGGCTACTCCTGAAAAAATATTGTTTATCACGTTGATTATATTATCATCTTTTTCTATAAAATTAGTGAAGTTTACTTGTTCACTTCCTTTATTAGAAAAAAGAATAATGCCTCCTATACCAGCAACAGATAGGGCAGTCCATACTCCATATCGCAGTACATTACCAATTATAGATTGTAAGTCTGTGTCTGAAAATTTAGTTGTTCCCATAATCTTATATATTACCTGTTACTCCGTTATAAATCATATTAATCGCTAAAGCTAAGATTAGAAAAGCAAAGAATACTTTTAGTTTTTTAGGGTTGGCTTTTAGAAGTACTTTGGCTCCTACCATTGCCCCAACTAATACACCTATTATTACAGGCATGCAGATAGAGGGTTCTATATATCCTTTTTGAATATAGATAACAGAGCTAGCAATAGCTGTTACTCCCATCATAAAGTTACTTGTCGTAGTAGATACTTTAAAGGGAATCTTCATAATAGAGTCCATAGCAATTACTTTAAAGGCACCTGAGCCAATTCCTAATAGTCCAGACATCATTCCTGCAATCCCCATCATGCTAAACCCTCCAATAATATTCTTCATACCATATTTTACAGTCGTACCACTAGGGGTAGGGTATGAACTTACTAGTTTTAAGTTATGGGCAAGTTTGCTAGAGTTCTCTGGAGTGACTAAATGGTCTTCTTTTTTTCGAAGAGAATTGATAGAGGAAAAAGTAAGAGTTAATCCAAAAATAACTGCCAGAACAGAAGTATTTGCATTGGTAGAGATGATAGCTCCTATAACTGCACCTGCAGTAGTTGCTATTTCTAGAAACATTCCTAATCTCATATTGGTAATTCCTTCTTTGACATAGGCTGAAGCTGATCCTGAAGAAGTCGCTATTACAGCAACTAAGGCAGTTCCAATAGCATAATGCATATCAACACCTAAGAATACAGATAACAAAGGAATGATTATTATACCGCCTCCTAGTCCTGATAAAGAGCCTATGAAGCCTGCTGCAAATGCTCCTAAGAACATGATCAGCGTGAAAGTTAATAAGGTCATTTTTTATATTATTTTGTTCTTAAGTGGTTAAAAGTAATTATTTATCAAATAAATATCGAATAAAAGGCCAACTTTATAATTTAAAATAATATATTAGAGTCTTTTTTTGACAGTTTTGGTAAGTACAAAACCAAAGTTGTAAAAACGTCATTATATGTAAATACAAATTAATAATTAACCAATGGAAAAACTAAACATTAACAAGGATTGGTTGTCTTTATTCCAAGGACAAAATCCTGCAATAATTGCAGGTCCTTGTAGTGCGGAAACGCCAGAGCAAGTCATGAGAATCGCTAAGTCACTGCCAAAAGAGGTTAAAGTCTATCGCGCTGGGATTTGGAAACCTCGTACTCGTCCAGGTGGATTTGAAGGAGTAGGTGCCATTGGATTGAAATGGTTACAACAAGTTAAAGCTGAGACAGGAATGTTATTAGCTACTGAGGTTGCAACCGCAGAACACGTACAATTGTGCTTAGAGCACGATATTGACATCTTATGGATTGGGGCACGTACTGCCGTAAATCCTTTTGCTGTTCAAGAAATTGCAGATGTACTTAGAGGTACTGACAAAGTTGTTTTGTTAAAGAATCCAGTGAATCCGGACTTATCTTTATGGATGGGTGGAGTAGAGAGACTTGCAGAAGCAGGTATTACTAAATTAGGAGTTATTCACAGAGGGTTTAGTACTTATGAGAAAACGAAGTATCGCAATATCCCTGAGTGGCAAATCCCAATTGATCTAAAATTACATTTACCTAATATTCCTATTTTCTGTGATCCATCACATATTACAGGTAATAGAGATAAAATATTAGGTGTATCTCAGCAAGCATTAGATCTTAACTATGAAGGATTAATGATAGAGACACACTGTGATCCTGATAATGCATGGAGTGATGCTGCTCAACAAGTAACACCTGATCAACTAGGAGATATTATTTCTAAATTACAAGTGAGAAACGTAACGGATGAAACTGAAGAGTTCTTACAACAAATACAAGCTCATCGTATCCAAATCGATGATATGGATAGTAAGTTACTTGATCTATTGAGAAAACGTATGGCTATCTCTGATGCAATCGGAACATTGAAGAAAGAGAAAAACGTAGCTGTATTCCAACAAGATCGTTGGTTGAAAATTCTTGAAAAGATGCAAGAAGAAGGTAAACATATCGGATTTACAGAAGAGTTTATCACTGCTATATATACTGCTATTCACCAAGAGAGTATTCATAGACAAGATAAAATTATCAACAAATAGTAGTTGGTAATGTGAATTATAGAAGGGCTTTTACAGATGTAAAGGCCCTTTCTTTGTTTAAAGTATTGTATAGTAATGAATCAGGTTAACTAAGAATTGTCTTTAATCCTGTTTAAGGAACATATTTTTTGAAGTATATTTGCCATATGAATGGTATAGTTTACAAATCAACAGGTAGTTGGTACTCAGTGAAAGGTGAAGACGGCGTATTTTATGACTGTCGAATTAAAGGTAAGTTTAGGATTAAAGGTATTAAAAGTACTAATCCAATTGCTGTAGGTGACCATGTTCGCTTTGAACTAGAAACTACAAACGATGTTACTACGGGGGTTATTAATGATATAAAACCTCGTAAGAATTATGTCGTTCGTAAGTCTGTAAACTTATCTAAGCAAGTACATATTCTTGCTTCTAACATTGATACTCTATTCTTAATTGTAACCATAAATAATCCTGTTACGACTACAAGTTTTATTGACAGATTCTTGGTGACTGCTGAGGCTTATGGAATTAAGACAGTATTAGTATTTAATAAAATAGATACTTATTCTGAAGATGCTCTAGATGAGCAGTTGTACATGCAGTATATTTATTCTCAGATTGGTTATGAATGTTTAAGAGTATCTGCTGTCACAGGTAAAGGAATAGATGCTATTAAAGAAAGAATGGTAGGTAAGGTATCTACATTTACAGGGCATTCTGGAGTAGGGAAGTCTACTTTAATCAATGCTATAGAACCAGGATTACACTTAAAGACGGCTCAAATCTCAGAACAACATCAACAAGGACAGCATACTACGACATTCGCAGAGATGTTTGACTTATCATTTGATGCTAAGATTATTGATACTCCAGGTGTTAGAGGATTTGGTGTGGTAGATATGGAACCACAAGAAGTAGGTGACTATTTTCCTGAGTTTTTTGCTTTAAAGGATCAGTGTAAGTTTAATAATTGCTTGCATAGAGAGGAGCCATACTGTGCTGTAAAGGACGCATTGGATAGAGATGAATTAGCTTGGTCTAGGTATAAGACTTATATTCAGATTCTAGACGGAGAAGAAGAACATTATCGAACAGATATATATAAAGATGGAAAGAACCAAGACGAATAGTCTTGGTTTTTTGTTTTTATTTTGTATTTTATTAAGTTTTTTTTAACGTATATTGCGTGGTATAATTTAATAACTAAAAGAGAATGAAAACTAAGTATCTATTGCTATTTTTATTCATATACTTTTCTGCTTTATCACAAGATAACTACAATGTATCTAAGATAGAGCAAGATTTTATAGATAATGCATATACAGTCATAAATGAGAATATTGTAGACTTACAAATTTTTTCTATTGATAAATATACAATCAAGACAAGGAAGGTCGTAACTGTTTTCTCTGAGAAAGGTCTTAGTAGCCTTGATTTTAGTGAGATTTATGGAAGAAGTAATAAGATAAAACAGATTCAAGTTACTCAACTAGATGCTCAAGGTAAAATAGTTAAAGTATTCAAACAAAAAGATTTTAAAGACTATTCACTTAGTCAAGGAATGGCTATTACTGATATAAGGGTTCTTACTTTTGAGTTTAGACCAGTTCAGTATCCTGTAATATTTATATATGAGAGTGAAATAGAATCTCGTAACACTGCTTTTTTGCCAAAGTGGCAACCTATACAATATTTTTCTGAGTCGATTTTACTTTCTACTTTTTCTATAGAGAACAGTAGTGGTATTGTCAGTACTCCCTTGCTATACAATCCTGACTTTACGAAGATTACTAAAGTTGATCAAGGAAATAAAGTTACCTATACTCTCAAAGATTTTAAGGCAGTGACAAGTGAGAGTAATATGCCAAGTTCTAATAAGCTTTTGCCAAGTGTAGTTGTTACTTTAGGACAGGTCTCACTAGAGGGAATAAAAGGAGAGTTTACTAATTGGGAACAATTGGGTAATTGGTATTATCACAATTTTATTAAAGGAACAGAAGCTTTAACTCCGGAGACAATTAAGAAGGTAAATGAACTGACAGCAAATTTCACAGATGATATGGCTAAAGCTAAGGTACTTTATGAATATATGCAGAGCCATACACGTTATATCAGTGTACAGTTAGGAGTAGGAGGTTGGAAACCTATGTTAGCTAATGATGTTAAGAGATTAAATTATGGAGACTGTAAAGGGCTTAGTAACTATTATCGTGCCTTATTAAAAGTAGTAGGAATAGAGAGTTATCCAGTGGTGGTCTATGGTTCATCTAGTTCAATAGATATAAGAGAAGAGTCAGTTTGCCTTCAAGGCAATCATATGATTATAGCTATTCCTCTTAAGCAAGGCGGTTATCAATGGGTGGAGTGTACTAATAATCAACTGCCTTTTGGGTATATAGCTGGCTTCACAGATGATCGTCAGGTATTAGTAGTGAAGGAGAACGATAGTGAAATCGTGAAAACTAAGGCGTATACTAGAGACGAAAGCACACAGATCAGTAAAGGAATTTATTCTCTTAAAGTTAATGGAGATATAGAAGTTGCTTTAGATATTACATCTAAAGGAGGGCAGTTTGATAATAGAGTAGAGATGTATTATGCCAATTCCAGAGATAGGGAAAAGTATTATAAGCAAAGATTCTCTTCTTTTAATATTAATGAGTTTAAGGAGATTAATCTAAGTATTGATAATAATACAACATCGTTTGATGAGAAGTTCTCCTTTACAGGTGCTAAGTATGCAACTAAATTAGGAAATAGATTAGTGTTTTCTATTAACGGATGGAATGTAAGTAATAGTAATTTAAGTAATAGTAAGAATAGAAAACAACCATTGTATATCAGTTCTTCTTGGAAGGATGAGGATGTAGTAGAACTAGAGATTCCTGAAGGATATGTAGTGGACAATCTTCCCGAAAATGTCAATCTAAATACTAAGTATGGTGACTATAAAGTGACTTATCAGGTGCGAGACCAGAAGATATATTACACTCGTTTAAGCAGTGCAAATGAAGGATTATTTACTGTAGAAGATTATGATTTATATCGCAAGTATAAAGAAGAGATTCAAAAAAATGACCAAGCAAAAATAGTGTTGAAATTAAACCAATAAGGGTTATGAGAAAAGTATTACAGTTTACCATCAGTTGTTTAATTTGTGTGTGTACATATACTACACAGGCGCAGAACTTTTTAGGAAAAGTCACTGTTGAAGAATTACAAGAGACAGTAGATAAAATTGATCCAGAGGCTGAAGCTGCTGTTCTTAATGAGTATGGACGTGTATATTTTGATTATATTCCTAATGTTGGATTTAAGTTGGTTAGAGAAGTAAGTCGTAAACTTAAGATATATAAGAAAGAAGGACTGTCTTTGGCAGATTTTCAAGTTTCTTATTATATTGGGAATAAAGTGCTTGAGTCTGTGCGTATAAACGATGTATATACTTATAACTTGGTTGATGGAAAAGTACAACGAACTAAGATAAAGTCAAGCGCTATCTTTGACGAAAAACAAGACGAGAATTGGAAAACAAAGAAAGTCGTTGTACCAGACGTACGTGAAGGCTCTATAGTAGAGTATAGTTATACTGTGACTAGTGACTATTTTAGTTACATTCCCTCATGGGATTTTCAGAGAAGTATCCCTATTCATAGTACTGTATATGAGATTAAGATACCTGAATATTTTATTTATACTTCTAGAATAATGGGTGAAGCTAAAATCGATTCAAAGAAAACATCGGAGAAGAAGAGACTTTATCTTTCTAATGATAGAGGACCACAAGCACCATATTTTGAGTATACAGAATCTACAGGTATTTATAGTACAAGCAACGTAAGTTCATTAAAAGAGGAACCTTTTGTATCTAATATAGACAATTATCGATCTAGTCTTAAACACGATTTGTCAATTATTCGTTTTCCTAACGAGAAACCGAAGAATATATCGCTTAATGAAGGTGATTTAGTGAAGTCTATCTATGAGAATTCTTCTTTTTCAGGGCAGTTTAAGATGGATAAACCACTGAGTAAATTAATCAACTTAGAAGAGTATAAGAATCTAGATAATAAAGCGAAAATAGAGAAAGTATTAGCAAAAACTAAAGACATAATCTCATGGAATAAGAAGAATGGTTATTATTCAGAAGATTTAAAGAAAGCTTTAGAACAAAAGACGGGTAACTATGCTGATGTTAACTTTACTCTACTTACGATGTTGCGTTACGTAGGGATAGAAGCATATCCTATCTTAGTTAGTTCTATAGAGAATGGTATTAGTATATCACTACAGAAAACTTCTTATAACAGAGTGATTGTAGGAGCCATGTTAGATGGACAGGTTATTCTATTAGATGCTACAGAGAAGTACGGTAGCTTAAATGTGATTAGAGTAAATAATCTAAATTGGAAGGGACTAATGATACAGGACAAGGATAAATTTAAGGAAATCGATATGATACCTAATTTTTATTCTGTTACTTCGGAGAATTATACATTAAGTATTAATGAAAATGGAGTAACTATAGGAAGAGGAACAGAGCAATATAGAGATTATTCTGCATTATGGCTTCGAAAAGATATGGAAGGTAAAGGTGATGATGCGATAACTAAGATTTTTGAAGAAAGTTTTGACAATGTTGAGGTGGGAAATATAAATGTACAAGAGAAAGAGAATTCATTAATGCCCTTATCTGTAAGATTTGGTATGTCTAAGAAAGATGGATGTACAGTAATAGGAAATGAGCTATATGTCAAGCCGAGCATATTTTATAATTATAGAACGAATCCTTTTACTGCAAAAGAGAGAAAACTTCCTATTAATTTTATTTATCCTTTAATTTATATCTATAAATTCTCAGTAATTATACCACAAGGATATGAGATAGAATATTTACCAGAAGCATTAGATTTAAAAGATGATGAAATAGAGTTGGGGTTAGATTATAAAATACAGAAAGAAAACAATAACGTTACTTTCATTATACAATTTACAAGAGGAAGTTTTATAGAAGCAAAGAACTATTCTAAAGTGCAAACATTCTACACAAAGATGTTTGAAAAGTTAGAAGACCAAATAATATTTAAAAAGAAGTAAATTAAAACCAAGACGAGTAGTCTTGGTTTTTTTTATGTATTTAAAGTAGTAGTCTGATTAATTAAGAATCTTTTTGGTGTAAGTCCTCTTGCTATGTTGTATAATTGTGGTAAATTTTGACTTTATAATTACTACCACAAAAAATAAGATAATGAATAAAATAGCCTGTTTTTTATTTGTATTAATATGTTGTCTACAGACACCTTCTTATGGACAAGATTTCTTAGGAAAAGTAAAGCCAGCTGAATTAGCAGAGCTAAGTAATACCTCTTTCGTTAAGGATAAAGCGGTCATACTACAAGAAGAAGTTAGAGTAGATTTTGAATATTCTGATGAATATGGTTTTAGAGTGAATGAGACTGTATCACGTAAAATCAAATTATATGATGAGGTAGCTAAGGAAAAGTTGAAGTTCGTGGTTCCTTATGCACCTAAAGGATACGCAAGAGAGGATATGACTATTAATGTATCTAATATATATCGATTGGTAGATGGTCAAGTGGTAAAACAGAAATCTCCAAAACAAAATCTAATTGATGAAGATAAAGGTAATTGGAGAGAGAAGGGAGTGAGTTATAATGATGCGAAAGCAGGAGATATTATAGAGTATTCGTATATTAAATCTACAAACTATATAGATGAGTTACCAGAGTGGTATATACAGAGTGATATGCCTAAAGAAAGCGCCAGTTATAAAGTAGTAGTACCAGAGTACTTTTTATATAGCATCATAAAAAAAGGAGATATAAAACTAACAGAACAAGAGTATAATAGAAGAGTCTCTTTTCGTGGGGTGAATGGCTTTATGATTAAGTCTGAAATCAATGCTATAGAAAAAACGTATAAAGCACAATTAGTACCTTCTTTTATTGTAGAGCCTTATCTAGATAATCCTGCGAACTATATTTCAACAGTGCGCTTTGATTTACAACAAGTACAGTTCCCAGGTAATTCTGCGGAAAAAGTAATGCAAACGGAGAAAGAGTTTTATGCTGACTTACTTAAAAATAGAGGGTTTGGTAAAGAATTAAAACAAGATAAGTTTCTTAAAAAAGAAATTAACCTAGAAGAATATAAGGGACTAAGTATAGAAGCTCAGATTTCAAAACTATTAAATGTAGTACAGAGTCGAGTAACATGGAATCAAGAATATGGACTTTTCACACAGAATGGTATCAAAACTACTTTCTATAAAGGGACTGGAAATAGTGCTGATGTGAACTTACTATTGACAGCCATGCTAAGATATGTTGGTATAAAAGCTAATCCAGTATTATTGAGTACTAGAAGTAATGGTGTGAAAACCGCTTGGCAACGCAACTATTATAACCATATTATTACTGCTATAGAAGCTGATAATAGTATTTATTTAGTAGATGCTACGAATAAGTATACGACTCTTAATATCTTATCATTAGATGATTTAAATGGTACAGGTACTATACTATACGACACTGGGGCTATTATTAAAGTGAATCTAATGCCTCAGTTCATTTCTAGTAAAGAAGTGAAGTATCAGATCACTCCTAATTTGAATGGAAGTATTTCAGGTCAGATTATAGAGAACTATAAAAACTATCGTGCTCTAGAGTTTAGAAATATGTATGATGGTAGTGAATGGAGATTTGGGAAGTGGTACGAGAGTCAGTACGTAGGGATGAATGTAAGTAGTACACGTGTGTATAATGGTGATAATAATGAGAAGGATGTAAGAGCAGTATTCTCGTTCAGTAAGCAGAATGGTGTATTGTTTCTTAATGATAAGTATATTATTAATCCATTTCAGTTCTACCCATTGTATTCTAATCCATTTAAAAACGAATATAGAAACAATCCTATTTACATAGGGTATCCAGAGTTAGACAATTATCTAATGGGCATAGTGATTCCAGAAGGGTATAAAGTAAGTACTCTACCTCAAAACTTTACTTTAAAAAGTGAGCAGACAGGTCTAGAAGTACAAACTAAGTTTGAGGTAAAAGACAATCAAGTACTGTGTAGTTTGATTTTTATTAAAGCTAAAGGAGTGATTGATTCAAAAGACTATGACAGCGTGAGAAATGTGTATACTCAATTATTAGAACAGTTAAAAGCACAAGTTACCTTAGAGAAGAAATAAAAATAAGGCTACCTGATTCAGGTAGCCTTATTCAATTATTATTAGTAAAGAGAAAATAAAGTGGAGCAATAACCACTTGTTATTTTACTGAGGAGTGAGTATAAATACTCCGTAAGTAGAGGTGTTAAATATAGATTTTGAAATCTCTTTAATGTCTTCAGGAGTGATGCTATTTAGTATTGCATCATAATTATTAAAGTCTTCAAGAGAACCAAAGTTTAATAGAGTTTCTCTAAGTTTTTCTACCCATTGGAATGTACTCGTATCTGTTAGATGTAAGCGTTTATTATTTAGAATGGTCAATTTCATTTGTTCTAGTTCTGTTTTAGAAATACTTTGTGTTTGAAGTGAATGAATAACTTCTTTAGCTAAGGTCTCTAATTTATCTATATCATCTAAAGAGGTAGAGAAGAATAAACTAACAGAAGTTCTAGGCTCAGGGTAAACTTCTACGTCTAGAGCGGAATAAGGAGAATATACTAATCCTTCTTTTTCTCTCGATAGTGTTAAGAACTGGTTGTTAAACATCTCTCTCACGATATGAGCCATCATGCTCTCTTTTAGAGTAGGTTTAATTGTTCCATTGAATACTATTGTGACATCAGGTCTTTCGATATCACTACTCGTTAGTGTAGCTCGTGTTATTTCTTCTTTTACGAATGCCTTAGATGAATTAGCACCGTTTTTATCTACTTGCTTTGGAGTATTATTTAAAGCACCGAAGTAAGCGATCGCCTTCTTCTTGATATCATCTGTATCAAAATTCCCTGCGATAAGTACATACACTTCTTCTAGATTAGCAAATGATTGATTGTATAAAGTAAAGAAACTATCTAGATTAACTTTCTTCCAGTCTTCTATCGTTGTGAGCTCTTCAGAGAATAAACTACCTTCTTTTTTATATTCTTCTATTTGATGTCCTATTTTGATAGCAGGATTATCTAATAAAGAAGAAGACTTAGTAGTTGTATCTATAGAAGAGACACTTTCCTCTATATATTCTTTAAAATCCTGTTGAGGTGTGATATAGTCATATAACTTTCTATACGTCCATTCAAAAAGGTCTTTGCTATTTCCTTTTCGCGAAGAAGTATTGATAATGCTAGCATCCTTATTTATACTCACGAGTGTAGATATCTCTCTATCAGATCCCGCTTGCATATATCCGTCATTAGTAAAGCCGTGTATCCAAGAAGAGTCTATAAAATATCCAGCATCTTGATAATATTTTTGTTCAGATGTAGGTATTTGATTTAGCCCATTTCTTGTGAACAAAGTCATGATATAATTATCATCTGTTGCCTTTGTTGGTTTAATACCTATGCGTAGCCCATTCGCTAATGTTAGTTCTGTAAGGTTGATATCCGCATATAGCTGTTCTTTTACAGCTATATCAGTTGTTGCTTTTTGTATAGGAGGCATTGTTCTCCAGTGGAATGAACCACGTGGTCTTTCGTACGTCTTCTTTTGTTTAGCAGATTTGAATACTAATGTTTTTGTACTTCCTTCATTCCAATACTTGTTTAGTTCATCAGCAGAGTCTATGGAGAACAAACTATCATTATATGTAAGTAGATATAGGTTCTCTTGATCAGTAGACCATGTGTTACTGTGTTTACTTTCTATATCTTTTGTGGTGATAGTAGGGAGTAACTCAGTTAGTAAAGCATGTCTTTCTATCGAAGATAAGTAGTGGCTATTCACTACGACCTGATCAACATAAGCATTGGTGATATAAGCAATATCTTCGTCTTCAGAAGGAACAGAGTGGTTCAGTAGATGTTGCTTATAATGTTCAAGCTCTTTTTTGTGAATACCTTTTACAGACATTGTGTTTAATGTACTAGCTACTAAACTTATACGGTTCTGTAATTCTTCTTCTGACTTAGCCTGTATTTCTATAGCATTTTCATTTTTATTCGGTAGATACCATAGACTGTGAGCAGTAGCAGTGCTCTTGCTCATAGACAGTTTCTTATTGATCCATTGTTTATAGATTTGTTCTATAAGCTGTTGTCTGTAATCTTCTTTAGAAGCTAAGAAAGGTGCTTCTGTAAAGCGTACTATTTCTAATTTATTAGAATTTATAGTCGTATTGCTCTGCTTTTCTAATAGGTCAGTATAGACAGGGCTAAAAGTGTTTTCGCTTTGTTTTCTATCTAGATTCGACTGCCCTTTAAAAGAACTGAAGTATTTGTTTATTTGCTCTATAGCATCTTTAGTATTCACCTTACCTACGATGATTATAGTAGCTAGAGCAGGATTATACCATCGTTTATAGAATGCTCTAAGCTTTACAGGATCTAGATTTAGAATCTCTTTTTCAGTAGCGATAGGCAATCTATCTAAGTGAGGAGTACCTTCTAGTTTTTTGCGGTTAAATAAAGGCTCTGTACCAAAGTCTTTAATCTCTTGGATAACGATTCTTCGTTCTTTTTCTATTCCCTCATTATGGAGATGTGACTTCCCTAAGAAGTTAGCTAGTATATTTATTGCTAAATCCTGTTGTTTGATATCTAAGAGAGACAGATCATATACGGTGCGCTCATAAGTAGTATAAGCATTGATATCTCTCCCAAACTGATAGCCTAAACGCTGTAATGTATCAATAGCTTGTCTACCTGGGAAGTCATCACTACCATTAAAGATCATGTGTTCTAAGAAATGAGCAAATCCTTTCTCATCATCGCGTTCTTGTAGTGATCCTACATTTAAGACTAGACGATATTCTGTCTTCTGTTGAGGTATAGGATGGATGATATAGTTTAGCCCATTGTCTAATGTTCCATAAATTGCTTTTTCTGCTTTAGGCAATGGAGAAAAAGTACCTTGCCCTACTACAAGCAGAGGGCAAAGTACTAAAGCAAAGAAATATAGTATTTGAGTACGTTTCATTATTTTAATTTGTATTCTGTTTTAACTTGGATATATCCATCAGCATTGTTATGAATGAATATAAACTCAAAAGTAAACTTACTATCTGTCAGTTTAGCTTTTGATTCTTTCCAAGTATAATTGTCATAATCGTCTTCTATTATTTGATCTACATTGATATGATGTGCAGGGTTAATAGAACCTCCCATTTCATAGTTTTCAGTAGCCATTAAATCTCCTGCATCTAGTAGTTTTTTAAACCTATCCCAAGCAGAATATTTAAACTCAAAAGGTACAGCTAGATATTCATCATTATATAAGTTCTTTAGTGTTGATATAAAAGATACTTCTTTAGTATTAATATCTATGGCGATATGGTTAAGTGTCACCTCAAATGACTCTGTAGAAGTACGTGTTAATCCTACAGATTTCATTACTTCTTTGTTTTGTGGAGGAGCATCAGGTCCAGGGTTATTCCAAAACTCTAAATCATCAATAGTTAAGTCTCTAAACATTTTGTAGAAATAAGCCTCCAGTCCCATAGCATTAGAGGTCATTTTAAGAACAGGTTTATCTGTTGTGGCTAATTCGCTTAGTGTTATTATCGTCTTACCTGTTAGAATAGTAGTATAAGGTAGGTTAAATACTTCTTGTACGCCCCCTCCAGGATATTTAACCTCTGTAGTGACATTTATTTCTCCTAGTAGAGGGTATAAATCCAATCCTTTTTCTTTATAACCGTCTAGTAAAGCAATCTGTTCTTTCGTTAGCTCATCTATAACACTCAAGGGTAATACTGTAAAAACAAGAGGTTTTTCTAAAGGAATAGTTGTATTGTTTTCTACTAAATTTAGTTTTATTCTTTTTGCTTCAGTGATAGTACGAGCTGTTTTACTTTTAAGTGTAATTACTGCTTTCTTCTCACCTGGAGCAAAGGTGATAGTTTGATTCTTTAATTCTAAAATATCTTTGCCTTGCTCTTGATTATCTTCCAGACCAAAAGTTAAAGTGATGGTCTGATGTGTTTTTTTAACTAGTAATACTTCTATGGAGATCTCATCTTCCCCATTGTTTTTTAGCACCGTGTTTTGGGTAGATAGATGAACTTTATTTTCACCTAAGTATTCTTTAGTAACCCCATCATCTTTACTACAGCTACTTAAAGATAGTGTAGTTAGGAGTAGTATAGTGAATGACTTTACTATATGTTTAAAACTTGTTTTCATCTTACTTTGTTTATTTGAATGAAGGCCAGCCTTTGTTTTGTTGAGCATTGTTATTATATCTCAATTCATTCATGGGTATTGGCCATGTCCAGCGATAGTCATTAGGTTCTATCTTGATAATGATAGTATTGCTATCTTCTTTTTTTCGTTCTATGGGTGTATTCCATCGTTTTAGATCAAAGAAGTTGTTCTTTTCTCCAATGAACTCTTTTTGTTTTTCGAAATGAAGTTTATGACGTAGTTCTTGTTGACTAGGCGTATCTTCTATGTTAGGCTGATTAATAGCAGATAAGAATGTATTGAGAACTTCTTTTGCTTGTGCTAATTTATTTTGTTCTAAAAGACTCTCTGCTAAGATGAAATATGCCTCTGTACTGCGTATCATCACCACATCTCTAGGGTCTTTATCTAGTTGTGACCTTTTGTATTTACCTAGAAGAGAACGCTCTATTTTGTCCTCAGCAGTCGCTTTCATACTGTGTTTATATTGAGATATGGTATATCTAATATCGTCCAAGTCAAAATTATAATCTTCATTGATGTAAAGTAGATCCCCTTGGTTATCTTCGTAATATAAGTAGTGATTAGGATTATCTAGGTTGTTGTATAACCAGTAGATATTAGTATTATCTGAAGCCCAAATATTGCGATAATCCTCTGTTGAGGTTGGAAGTTTAGCTCCATCATTTACAAGTTTTTGTGCAATAGCTTCTGCTTTTGCATACTCTTTCTCATACATAGCGACCCTTGCCTGTAGTATCCTGATCCCTTTCTCTTTGATAAAGTAGTTTTGATGTTTACCAGATTGCTGTATTAAATCTAGACCTTCAGATAAGTATGTTTTGATTAGTTTAAGAGACTCTTCTTGAGTTAGTCTAGCTTTTTCTTCTACGATTAATTTATCTTTAGCGATAATACCTAAAGCTGTAGGGTTATAACGTTCAGAGAATAGTTGTAATAAATCGAAGTAATTATAAGCTTTTAAGACTAAAGCAGAACCTTTAATGTACTGCCAAACAGGGTCCTGACTATTGAAGTTGTGATCTGATTCTAATAGTACGTTTAGGTGGACGATGGCATCATAGTGATTATTCCATATCGAACTACTATTAATCGATAAGGTTGTTTCATCCCATTTATAAGTGAGGCTACTTCCTTTTAGATAATTAATTAGATAGGATGGCTGTAGATCTTCTGTATATAAAGTATAATCTTTAGGTTGTATAGGTGTAGCTTTATATGCCTGTGATAGTACTCCATAAGCTTTGATAGGTGAATTGATAATATCATTTCCAGAAATTTCGTTCTCAGATTTATTTTCTAGACTGCATCCCCATAGAGAACTAAATACAAATAAGTAGAATATTTTTTTAATCATTAGAAAGTAGCATTAAGAGAGAAAGTTAATATTGGCTGTAATACATCATTTAGAGAACCTCTATCTGTCTGAAAACGGTATGTGTAGATATTATCTGCTTGTACACTTAGCTGTAGGGATTTAAAATACTTATTGATAAAGTTATTATTGCCTAAGTTGTAACTAAGTTGTATGTAATTTAGCTTGATAAAGTCTGTTTTATATATTGTTCTATTATTAGCAAAGCTTTGAGAATAATCTTCTGCATTGCTTGGTAGTTTTTTGATAGGATAAACCTTATCTTCATCTCCTACTTCAAACCAGCTATCTTGTAACTGTCCCTCTATGGCATTTAAATGAGATTTGCTATAGTCTCTCACATAAGACTGATCATACATTTTCTTACCACCGAAATTATAGTTGATATTTATATTTAATGCCCAATTTCTATAAGTGAAGTAGTTGTTGAAAAAGCCGTTATAAGGAGCTATACTGTAGCCAATACGTCTGAAGTGATTTGCATTTTTTGGCTGATTTAGATCTATTACATGACCATCATTATCTATGTATTCTGGTACTCCTGTTAATGGATGTATACCATTAGTTTGCAGCCCATAGATGATACCTAGAGGTTTGCCTACTTCGTATTCTGGTATTACAGATTCTTCTGTTAGATATATTCTATCTGTACCATAAAGTGATTTTACCTTATTGGCGTTATAGGATAAGGAAAGAGAAGTATTCCATCTAAAATCTTTTAGCCTGATAGCATCTCCACTTAACATAAATTCTATCCCTCTATTTTCTAGTTCTCCTATATTTTTAGTAAATGTATTAAACCCATTACTCATAGCTATAGGCATAGATAGTATAGCATCTTTTGTTGTGTTTTGATAGAAGTTAACTAATAGACTTAGTCTTTCAAAGAAGCCGAAATCTACGGAGTAGTTTATAGAGTGAGTTTGTTGAGGTTTTAAATCTTTATTAGGTATTCCTTGTAGCACTAATAATCTATAGTCTCCATAGAATGTATTAGGATTGCTAAAAGTAGACTCTATATCTCTTATTGAGATTCCTGTCATACTTGCTGTATATCCTAATGAGGCTTTAAATTTCAAATCAGTTAGTATATTTTGATTCTTGAAAAAACCATAGTGAATAGGAGACCATCCTATTCCTGTAGACCATGCATCATTCCATCGTTTACTTGAAGGTAAAAGGGAAGAACCATCTCTTTTGAAACTTCCATATACATCATAAGTTCCTTTATAAGTATATCCCAACGCAGCTCCAAAACCAAGTTGTGTATTCTTTATTTTGCTTCCTGAGTTTTTAGGAGCATAATCACCTGTTAAAGAGTTGTTGATACCCGATAGACTACTGATTTCATCATCTATTCCATGACCTTCACCCCCAATAACTTTTGTATTCGTAGTATAGTAATCCATATTTACTCCTAAGAAAATATCATGGTCGCCTAATTGTTTTTGGTAATTAGCACGTAGATTATATGTAAAATCGAAGTTCTTGCTATCAGAGTCAGATATAAAGCCTTTGGCATTGTTAGGCTTTTGCTTTTGACTATAGGCAGTACTAAGGATTCTTTTATAAGTTTCGCTTAATGAATAGTCTGCACCTATTACCCCTGCTATGTTTAATTCGGGCAATATATCCCATTGCATTACCATGGAACTGCTAAATCTTTTACTAGTCTGTTTTTGTTTGTATTGATTGATTAAGTCAGCATAAGAGCGATCTGAATAACTCGTTAGTTTTGTCGAATGCTTTGTTTCATAAGGATTAAGCATAAAGGCTAATGAAGTAGGATCATTATCCATTCCATTTTCAGTATTGGTAGTCGAAAGCCCAAAACTATTGTTAAGAGATAAGGTTAGATTAGGAGCTAATATATAATCTAAATTAGCACGTGCGGTTATTTGATTGATATCATTACCAGGTATACGACCACCTTGTTTACTGTAATTCAGCGAGTAGAAATAAGAGTTTTTTTCGGTACCACCTCTTACACTAAGGTTATGAGATTGGAAATAATTAGGCTTTACTAATTCTTTAAACCAATCTGTATTAATTCTTCTTAAGGAGTCTAATTTGTGTTCTCCTTCTTGTAGTTTCTGCCTTAGAAGAGGACTGTTCTGATATGTACTATTGATATATTCTGATGAGTATAGATATCCAGGAGTAGCAGGATTTTGCATTCTGCGTTCGAATGCTAGTTTTTCATCAGTCTTCATCATATTAGCTGTTCTTTCCCCTCTCATTGTTACTCCTTGTTTCATAGCATAGCTAATAATCGGTTTACCATCAAATCCCCTTTTAGAGGTTAATTCGATAACTCCATTAGCAGCCTTAATACCATATAGAGCGGTAGCAGGGGCATCTTTTAATACCTTAATAGTGGAGAAGTCATTAGGATTAAGAGTCATAAAAGTCTCTGTCGAAATCACAATTCCGTCCATTATAAACAGTGGTTCATTGGCATTTCCTTGATAGTTAAAAGAAGAATTACCTCGTAATCTTATCTCTGGTTTTTTGCCCAGTTCTCCAGAGTAAGTAACAGTAAGACCTGCTACTTGTCCTTCTAATAACTTAGCTATATTCAACTCTGAGCGTTGACTCAGTTGTGTCATGTCTACTGTGATTACAGAACCTGTACTATTACGAATGTCGATATCATTGATATTAGTCGATTTTCGGATGATCAGTTCATCTAATTGTTTTGTAGTGGGTAGTAGATAGATTGTTTGACTTCCCTTTTTTAATTTCATTTCTAGATTTTCAAAGCCTTCATGGCTGATGATAACAGAAGAGTGATAGAGCTCAGGAATTTGGAACTCTCCTTTTTCATTAGTGAAAAAGGTATCTCCTGAGGCTAGTACAGTGATTATAGCTGTATCTAATCCTTTTTTAGTTTCTAGATCTAAAATCTTACCTGTGAATACAGGCTCTTGTGCATAGACTCCAATTGCACAAAATAAACTGATTACGAGAGTAGTAATAGTTCGTAGTGGAGTAAGTAGCATAATGGTGTGTTATAATTAAGACTAATTCTAAATTAAAGTGCAAAAGTAAAGAGTTTTTTTACTTTTCAAAATGAATAATGACTTTATTTAGATTAGTTATGTATTAAAAAACTACAATAAGCGAGTTTTTTACAAGGTAAGCTTAGTTATACTATAGGTTTTTTGTTTACTTATTTTACTGTTTATTAGGTGTTTGTTTTCTTTTTGAGATTAGGTTTATTGCTTTTTATGTGTTGTTTATTATTTAGAATTATTTCTTATAATGTAGAAATTCTTAAGGTTAGAATGATGTCTAAATAGGATGTGATTATTTAGAATACAGCTCTTGAGTAGCTCGAAGATTTGTAGTGGTATGTTAGGTATATGTGAATGATAGAAACTATTTGAGTATATAGTGAGTCCGTTATTTTAGCCCAAAAAACGGACTCACTACGGACTCATAACGGACTCACTACGGACTTAGGTAGAACGAAAGCAACACGAATTCAGTAGAAAGATACATGAGTTTGAATTGTTAATTTCGTAAACAATGTGTTTTTTATTTTGTTAAAATAAAGTTTTATTTGTTTTATTTTTGCTCTTTTTGATTTGAAGCTATCTATTGTGTTTAGGTAGTGTGTTATGTTTAAAATTAGAATATATGGGAATGATTAGTTGCTCTAAACATGGATTAAGTGGTATCCTATCTTGTATGGGGCAAGACTTAGTAGATAAAATACAATTAGGAGAAGAGGTGCTATCTACAAGTCTGTGCAAGATAAAAGTAGTGATGCATATCGATATAGAGGATAAACTAGAATTTAGTTATGTCTTAAGTCTAGAGACAAAGGATAGATTAAAATTAGCAGATAGATATGAGATTAGTAAAGACGAAGATTTAACTTCTTTAGATAGTCTTTATAAGTCATTAGGCGTTATCTGTGTAAGGTGCTTTGCAGAGTACCAGTATAAAGATGCTTTTAAAGGTTTTTTAATAGGAGCAGAGGTCCTATAATATCTGAATGCGTTTAAAGTAGAAACATAATATCTTGTGTGTCCCCCAAGCTATGTCACCTCATACAGATTATAGGCAGTTGAGATAACACAAGTATAGAGGTTATTGTATGTGTTTTTACATAGTGGGAAAATATGTAATATCTTGCGTGTTCCCTCTAATCAATGTCACGGATTACGGCATCCGCGACAACATGAATTGAGGCTGTAGGTGAACTGTACAGATGTATTTGTTTTGGTTTAGAAAATAGCTTATTTTTTAAGCTTTTTGTATTCTCTAATTAAACCTTTAAGTTCTCGATTAGATGTTACATCAACGTCTTTATCAGATAAGAAATGTCTGAATGTGAAATGGCTTCTATAGTTCTTTGATACTATTTCTTGATCAATAATAAATAAGTCATTTCTCAATTGTTGTTTTTCAGTTTCGATATTTTCTAAGTCAATAAACTTTTCTTTATAATCTCTTCTAAAAGTAGATGTACTAAAAGGAATAGAATTAAGAATCTGCATTTGTTTTTTAGACTTTAAGTCTAAAGTAGAGATAATCTTGATTGCGAGTGCATCTATTTCTATTTTAGTTAAAGAGTCTATTTTCTCAGGCAAGTAAGATTTTGTTTTTTTAATCGGCTTTACTTTGCTTGACTGTTTAGTTACAGTTTTTTTTGAAGTTGATAAAGGAGCATGACCCGTTCCGAAGCATTTATCACAAAAAGGGTCTAAGCCTTCACAAGAGCAAATTTCTGTTCTCATATTTTTGAATTACATTTTAATTTAAGGAGGCTTGATAGTAGCCTTGTTATTTTACAGTACTGATTTATTATAAAGAAGTAAGTCATGTAGGTCGTAAAATAACTGCGCAAAGATAATTGAATTTTTATAGCCTTAGTGAGGTTAAAATTAGAATGGGCAACAATGGGCTATAACTAAAACAAAAAAAGACTGCTTATTAGGCAGTCTTCTTATAGTATAATGATATTCTTATTTCTTCGTATTGATGGTGTTTTTATAGATTTTACCACCTTTCATGATTAAGATAAAGTTCTTCTCAGGATTAGCTATAAGAGATAAATCTTTTAGAGGATCTCCATCTACAAGTAGTAAGTCTGCATAAGCATTTTCTTCTACTACACCTAATTTGCCAGGGTATGGACTGCGCAATCCTGATAACTGAAGTAACTCTCCGTTATCTTGAGTAACCATTTTTAGGATTTCAGCATTAGTGAACCATTTTTGTAAACGCAGGATATAGTCATTTTGCTCTTTGTTTAATTCTGGTTCGAATAAGAAGTCAGTACCCCAAGCTAGTTTTACTCCTAGTTGTTTGGCTAATGGCCATACTTTGTCTTGTCCTTCTAGTACAGGTTTGCGTTTTTCTTTGCGTTGCGCATCCATATTATCGTTGTTGTCCATTAGGTTCTGTAGACTTAACCAAATGTTCTTCTCAGCCATTATCTTTAGAGTCTCTTCATCTAGCATTTGTCCATGTTCGATAGACTTCACACCAGCTTCTATAGCGCGTTGTACGGCTCTAGGAGTATAAGCGTGTACCATCACATAAGTACCCCAGTCTTCCGCTGCATCTACAGCTGCCTTGATTTCGTCAAAAGTATATTGTGTAACATCGATAGGATCATAAGCAGAAGAGGTTCCTCCACCTGCCATTACTTTGATTTGACTAGCACCGAAGCGTAGGTTCTCTCTAGTAGCAGTAAGTACTTCGTCACGGCCATCTGCTATAAATGTAGCCCCCATTTCTTCTGCACGAGAAGGCTTCCCAAAGTAGCGTCTAGAGCGCTCATTAGGAGTTCTAAAGTCTCCGTGTCCTGCAGTCTGACTAATAGTAGCACCTGAAGGCCAAATACGTGGGCCTGCAGTCTTATCTGCATCAATAGCTGCTTTTAAAGGAAATATAGGGCCACCTGCATCTCTAACGCTAGTGAAACCGCGCATAAGCATGCTGTGCGCTCCTACAGCTACATTTTGCATTAAGCTTTCAGGAGTTGCATTAGGAGACATCATTTGTTCCATAGTCAAAGCTCCGAATACCATGTGTACGTGTACATCGATTAATCCTGGCATAAGTGTTTTTCCATTGCCATTGATTTTAGTTACATCTTTGCCTTTAACAGAAATAGAAGAAGGGCTTATCTTCTCTATTTTTTGATCAGAGACTAAGACATTCATTGGCGCAGTAAGGGCTGCAGTCTTGTGGTCTAGGATTCTTACATTCTCAATAAGGACTTGTTTGGTCTGAGCAAATGTGATAGAAGTACTAACAACAAAAAGTGCTATTATGGATTTTAATTTCATAAAATAAGGAAAATTAGAAGATTGTTCTGTGTACAAATTATATAGCCTCTAAGTTATTATAAAAGTAGCTTTCTGCCTAATAATATTTTATGAAGTAGTTGATTCTACTTTATTGTTAGAAATTAATCTAATGAAATGAAGGTAGAACTTTAGAAAGTTTTTAAGTTTGTAAGTAATAGAATAAAAAAGAACAAAGAGATGAAAGTAGTAATCCAGCGTGTGACAAAGGCTTCTGTGACTGTAGAAGGTAGTGTAGTTGGTAATATAGGACAAGGACTTTTAGTTTTAGTAGGGGTAGAGGATATTGATACAAAACTAGATATAGAATGGTTATCAGGTAAGATTGTGAATTTGCGTATTTTCGAAGATGAGAATGGAGTGATGAATAAGTCTGTAAAAGAAGTAGATGGTGAGGTATTATTAGTAAGTCAATTCACTTTACATGCTTCTACGAAAAAAGGAAATAGACCTTCTTATATTAAGGCGTCTAAGCCAGACTTTGCTATACCTATGTATGAGAAGTTTATAGATAAGTTAGAAAATGATTTAGGTAAACGTATACAAACAGGTAAATTCGGAGCGGATATGAAAGTAGAATTGCTAAATGATGGACCTGTAACAATCGTAATAGATAGTCAAAATAAAGAATAATGAATAGTTTAGTAAAGTTTAGTTTATTCACGGTTATCTATGTGATGATGACGTGGTTCTTAACAGATGAGGTCGGTTGTGCTTTTTCAGGTGATGAGCAGTGTTTAATTAGTTTTGTGGTAAAGTATATTATCTTTATCGCACTGATGTTCGTTTATGACAAATGGGTAAAAGGAAGAATTTTTAAAACAAAAAATAAGTAATTATGAATATTCAAGATGCACAGTTAGCAGTTGATAATTGGATTAAGGAACACGGTGTTCGTTATTTTAACGAATTGACGAATATGGCTCAGCTTACAGAAGAAGTAGGAGAGGTAGCTCGTATCATCGCTAGAAGATATGGAGAGCAATCTGAAAAAGAAAGTGATAAGAACAAAGATTTAGGTGAGGAGCTAGCAGATGTAGTATTCGTAGTGATGTGTCTAGCGAATCAGACTGGTGTGAATCTACAAGAGGCATTTGATAAAAAGATGGACTTGAAAACAAAGAGAGATCACGACCGTCACCACAATAATGAAAAATTAAAATAGAGAATACGTGAATATTAAGCTGTTAAAAAGTAAAGTAGAGCATGACAAGACGCTTGTTATCTCTGGTAGTAAATCCGAAAGCAATAGATTATTAATATTGCAAGAGTTGTTTCCATCTTTAACGATAGGGAATGTATCTGATTCTGATGATGTATGTGCCATGCAAGGTGCATTAGCATCTACGGGTGATGTAGTAGATATACATCACGCGGGGACTACTATGCGATTTTTGACAGCTTATTATTCGTTGTGTAGTACTCGTGAGCTTACTCTGACAGGGAGTAGTCGTATGCAAGAAAGACCTATCGGTGTACTAGTGGAAGCACTAAGACAGTTAGGGGCTGATATCACATATAGTAAGAAAGAGGGATATCCTCCACTTCATATAAAAGGCCAAATCGCAATAGGAGGTAAGGTAGAATTACCTGCGGATGTGAGTAGTCAGTATATCACAGCACTATTATTAGTAGGGACTAGGTTAAAGAATGGAATAGAATTACACTTGGTAGGTAATATTACTTCTCGTCCTTATATAGAGATGACTCTACAGCTATTAAGCCAATTAGGAGTGGAGAGCTCTTTTAATGGGAACATCATTAGTGTAAAACCTTTAGTCAAGGCTAGTACAGAACAGTTTACAGTAGAATCAGATTGGTCATCTGCCTCTTACTTCTATTCTTTTGTAGCACTGTCACCTATAGGAACGACTATGCAACTGAAGAGTTATAAAGAGGATAGCTTACAAGGAGATAGTCAAGTAAGTCAACTGTATACTATACTAGGTGTAGAGACTACATACTTAGAAGACTATACCATAAAATTAGAAAAAGTAAGAGAGACAGACTTTGAGTTTAAAGCAGATTTGATAGAGACTCCTGATTTGGCACAGACTATAGCTGTGACTTGTTTTGGTTTAGGCATTCGTTGTGAAATGACTGGGCTACATACTTTAAAAATAAAAGAGACAGATCGCTTAGTGGCTTTACAGAATGAGCTAACTAAATTAGGTGGTGTGGTTGATATCACAGAAGAATCTATTGTTGTTCACCCTTCTAAAGGGATGAGAGAAGGAATAGAGATTGAAACTTATCAAGACCATAGAATGGCTATGGCTTTTGCTCCATTATCTCTGAAAGGAGAGGTTACTATTTTAGAAGCAGAGGTTGTAACTAAGTCATTTATAAATTACTGGGATTGTTTGGCTGAAATCGGTGTAAATATTGTTAAAAAATAGAGCTGTAAAATTAAATATGGCTAAATACTTGACAACCCCTACTCTGAGGTTGTATATTTGTACTCAATTTGGACATCTATACTCTTAGATTTCCAAATTAGTTTAGTATTATTTTCTAACAAAACACATATTCAATGAAGTTATCAAACTTTAATTTTGATTTGCCTGAAGAATTATTGGCAGAGTTTCCAGCAGAGAACAGAGATGAGGCACGCCTAATGGTAGTAGATCGTAAAACTGGGACGATAGAGCACAAATTATTCAAGGATTTAATTGACTATTTTGACGAGGGAGATGTGATGGTGTTAAATAACACGAAAGTATTTCCTGCACGTTTATACGGTAATAAAGAAAAAACAGGTGCGAGAATTGAAGTATTCTTGTTACGTGAGTTAAATGCTGAACAACGTTTATGGGATGTATTAGTAGACCCAGCTCGTAAAATACGTATCGGTAATAAATTATACTTCGGAGATGATGATTCATTAGTAGCTGAAGTAATTGATAATACAACTTCTAGAGGAAGAACTTTACGTTTCTTATACGATGGTTCTTACGAAGAGTTTAGATTTAAATTACAAGAATTAGGAGAAACTCCGATTCCTAAGTACATTAATCGTGAAGTAGTGCCAGAAGATGCTGAGCGTTACCAAACTATCTATGCTACTGAAGAAGGAGCTGTAGCTGCACCAACAGCAGGATTACACTTCTCTAAACACTTATTAAAACGTTTAGAAATAAAAGGTGTTGAATTTGCTAATGTAACATTACATATCGGTTTAGGTACTTTTAACCCAGTAGAGGTAGAAGATTTATCTAAACACAAGATGGATTCAGAAGAGATGTTTGTGAATCAAGAAGCTTGTGATATTGTAAACGCAGCTAAAGAAAGAAAGAACAGAGTATGTGCTATCGGTACAACAAGTATGCGTGCATTAGAAAGTTCTGTTTCTTCTAGTCAAACGTTAAACCCATTCGTGGGATGGACGAATAAATTTATCTTCCCTCCTTATGATTTCAGTATCGCTGATTGTATGGTAACTAACTTCCACATGCCTAAGTCAACATTATTAATGATGATTTCTGCATTCTGTGGACATGACTTAATGATGAAAGCTTATAAAGAAGCTGTAGAAGAGAAGTATAAATTCTACTCTTACGGAGATGCAATGTTGATTCTGTAATAGATCAATCAAAATAAATTAGAAAGCCTTTGAGATTCTCAAAGGCTTTTTTTATGGATTAATGAGAGCCCCTTTTATAATATATTTAGGAGTGTATTTGTTTAAAAAGGATTAAATTTACAGTTAATGTTTAATAAAAAACACTCCTATATAATGACTTTTGAGAATACACTTACTTATGCAAAAAGCTTAGATGAACAAGATCCTCTAGCGAAGTACAGAGATGAGTTTAATTTCCCAGTAGTAAAAGGAAAACAGGTTATTTACTTTACCGGAAACTCATTAGGGTTACAACCAAAAAAGGCTGTAGATTATGTGAATGAGGTAATGAATGACTGGGGAGCCTTAGCAGTTGAAGGGCATTTCTATGCAGAAAAACCTTGGTGGGATTACCACGAACGTTTAAGTGAACCATTGAGTAGAATAGTAGGAGCGAAGTCGTCAGAAATTACGGTGATGAATACATTGACTGTTAATCTTCACATACTGATGACTACTTTTTATCGTCCTACGGCTAGTAAGTATAAGATTATATGTGAAGAGAAAGCATTTCCGAGTGATCAATATCTGATACAGTCTCAAGTAAGGTTACATGGGTTAGATCCTAAAGAGGCTATTATAGAGTTAAAGAAAAGACCTGGAGAACATAACTTTAGACTAGAGGATATATTAGAAAAGATAGATGAAGTAGGAGAAGAAGTTGCTTTAGTGTTAATAGGAGGACTTAACTATTATACAGGTCAAGTGTTCGATATTCAAACTATCACAGCCCATGCGCATCAATATGGAGCTAAGGTAGGTTGGGATTTAGCTCATGCTGCTGGTAATATAGAGTTGAAGTTGCACGAGTGGAATGTAGATTTCGCTGCATGGTGTAGTTATAAATATATGAATGCTGGGCCAGGTAGTGCATCAGGCTGTTTCATTCATGAACGCTACCATACAGATAAAGATTTAGTAAGATTAGCTGGATGGTGGGGACATAATAAAGAACGTCGTTTCTTAATGGAGAAAAAGTTTGATGCAGTAGAGAGTGCTCATGGATGGCAGATTAGTAATCCTTCTATTCTTAGCTTAGCTCCCTATTTAGCATCTATAGAGATGTTCGATGAAGTGGGTATGGAGGCTTTGATAGTAAAACAAAGAAAGATTACTGCTTATCTTGAATTTGTAATGGAAGATGTAGCTAAAGCTGTTAATGCTAATTATGAGTTAATTACACCTAAGGAAGAAAGTGAGAGAGGAAGCCAACTTTCTGTATTTCTTCATGGAAAAGGTAAAGATTTGTTTTCGTATTTAATGAATGAAGGAGTAATCGTAGATTGGAGAGAGCCTAATGTAGTTAGGTTAGCACCAGTGCCATTTTATACTTCTTATGAAGATATATATCGTTTCGGAGAGATTCTGAAAAAAGCGGACAGCCTTTTTTAGATTATTAGTATGATTACTGCATTAGTGTAGTAGAGAAAAATAAGGAATGAATAGTTATTTAATAGAATTTAATTTGCCTGATTTGTCTATCATTTAAATTAAATTACATTTGCAAAAAAATAAAATACGATGTCAACTAAACAAAATAAGATAGATAATTTCGATCCATCTCAGCCAGGATTAGCAGATGCGACGATATATGGATTACCTTTTACAGCTGAGGAGAGTGAGATTATAGTGGTACCAGCACCATGGGAAGTAACAGTAAGTTACGGAGCAGGAGCATCAGAAGGACCAGAAGCTATATTAGAAGCCTCTTATCAAGTAGACTTATTACACCAACAATATCCTGATTTATGGAAGCTAGGTATCTATATAGATGAGGCTCCAGAACATTGGGCTGTAGAAAGTGCAAAATATAAAGAAATGGCTCAGCCAATCATTGAAGCACTTGAGAATGGTGAGAATATTGCAGACTTACCAGAATTACAAAAAGATTTAGATACAATTAATGCAGTATGTGATAAGTTTCACAAAGAAGTAGAAGAGAAAGTATCTTACTGGATGGCAAAAGGAAAACGCGTAGTATTATTAGGAGGAGATCACAGTACTCCATTTGGATATTACAATGCTTTAGCAAAACATCACGATGCTTTTGGTATTTTACACTTTGATGCACATATGGATTTAAGAGATGCTTATGAAGGGTTTACTTACTCTCACGCATCTATTATGTTCAATACATTAAAATTACCTCAAGTAAAGACAATTGTGCAAGTAGGTATTCGTGATTTCTGTGAACAAGAAGTTGCAACAGTAGTAGAAGCAGATGGAAGAGTGTTGGTGCATACTGATGCAGATTTGAAGAAAGACGAATTTGAAGGGATGAGTTGGAAAGATAAATGTGATCAAATCATCGCTTCATTACCTGAGAAAGTAGCGATTAGTTTTGATATTGATGCTTTATTAGCTTGGTATTGTCCAAATACAGGAACACCAGTACCAGGAGGATTAACTTATGAGCAAGCAACTTATATGATTACTCGTTTATCAGAATCTAATAAGTTAATTATAGGAATGGATTTAGTAGAGGTAGCGCCAGGAGAAGATGATTGGGATGGAAATGTAGGGGCTAGATTATTGTTCCATATGTGTGGAGCATTTGCAAAATCACAAGGCTTAGCAGTAGGACAAAAAATAGAGTTTAAGAAATAAACAAAAATAAAGAGTCTCACGAGACTCTTTATTTTTTTATAGGTTTGTCACAAAAGAATATATTATACAAAGAAAGTATAGTAGCAGCAAATAGTAATATAGAGACTAAGATATGTTCTATATTAAATACGATGTAAAAGAGATACCACCCTGTTAAAAGAAGTATCACTAGGATCCAAATTAAATCTTTCATAGGGAATCTGTTAGTTGTGTTGTTGCTTAAATGTACAGAGAATATTAGAGTTAAAATATAAGTAATCAAAGGATCTGTATTTTAATTTGTTAAAAATAAATTAGTTAGCGTAATGGTAAAAGATATCTCGATAGTTGGTAGTGGATTGGTTGGTGTAGTGTTGGCAATCAGCTTAAAAAAGAAAGGCTATACGGTTACAGTATACGATAAGAGTGAGGATATTCGAAATATAGACTTTAGAGGAAGATCTATTAATCTAGCTTTATCAGATAGGGGATGGAGGATATTAAAAGAATTGGGTATAGAAGATGAAGTAAGAGAACTTGGTATTCCCATGTCCGAAAGAGCAATTCATACAGAAGAGGGGGATATTAAATACCAGCCTTATAGTATAAAAGGAAACTCTATATGGGCAATATCCAGAGGAGGACTAAATAAGGAGTTGATTTCTATTGCAGAGAAAGAAGGTGTATTATTTAAGTTTGATACTCCGATATGGGATGTTAATTTGAAAAAAGGAATTCTATATACAGCAGAAAAAGAAAGTGATCAGTGGAATGAAATTAAAACGGACTTGATCTTTGGTGCTGATGGAGCGTATTCTAGGGTTAGAGCTAAAATGCAAAAACAAAGTAGATTTGAGTACCAACAATCATATCTACATTTAGGATATAAGGAACTTCGTATAGAGGCAATGCCTAATGGAGAACATCAGTTATCTAAGAACGCATTTCATATTTGGCCAAGAAAAGACTTTATGTTTATTGCTTTGGCGAATGTTGATGGTTCTTTTACTTGTACATTATTTATGCCTTATGAAGGGGAAGTCTCTTTTAATACTGTTCAAACGGATGAGGAGATTAGAAAGTTCTTTAGTGTTTACTTTAAGGATGTAGATGCTTTGATTCCAAATTATTTAGAACAATTTAAAGAGAACCCAGTGAATTCATTGGTAACAATGAAGTGCTTTCCTTGGGTGTCTGAAGATAAGATAGCTCTTATCGGTGATGCCGCGCATGCAGTAGTGCCTTTTTATGGGCAAGGATTAAATGCTGGATTAGAAGATGTGTATGTTCTTAACCAAATAATAAGCCAAGGAGAAAATGATAGTTGGCTGGGTATCTTGAAAAAATATCAAGAAGAAAGAAAACCTAATGGAGATGCTATAGCAGAACTGTCTTATCGAAATTTTAAGGAGATGAGTGAAGATACAGCAGATGATATGTTCTTGTTACGTAAGAAAATTGAAGGCAAGTTTGCTGAGGTATACCCTGAGTTATGGTTGCCTTTATATGATAGAGTAACTTTTAGTACAGAAAGCTATGTTTCTGCTTTAGCAGAAGGAGATAGGCAAACTCATATAATGGATCAAGTGATGTTGATGGACAATATCGAAGATAAATGGGATAGTGATGAAGTAATGAATAAGATAAAGTCTCTTCTATAATATAAAGAAGAAGGGTATATACAATTGCATATACCCTTTTTTATTTATTTGCGTTTACCCTTAGAGTTTCCTCCAGATAATATTTTATTTAAGATACCAAAAGCGCCTCTTATAAAAGTAGCACTAGTTACAACTTTAATAATTCCTTTTGTAACATCACTATTTCCTTGTTGTGTTTTAGTAGTACTTGTTTTTGTTTCTTTTACTTTTTGCTCTTCTTGTTTTAGAGCCTCTAGTTTAGCAGTTAGTATCTCATAAGCACTTTCTCTATCAAAATACTCATTGTACTTTTTAGCAAGAGAAGATTTGGTTATGAGGTCATTTATTTCTTGATCAGATAAGATATCCATTCTACTCATAGGTGCACGCATAGTACATACTGCAAGTGGGGTGGGGATACCTTTTTCGTTTAGAGCAGTTACTAAAGCTTCTCCTGTTCCCATAGAAGTAATAATCTCATCCGTCTTATAATATTCTGTAGAAGGGAAGTTTTCTGCAGCAGTTTTTATTGCTTTGCGATCTTTTTCTGTGAATGCGCGTAGTGCATGTTGTATTTTTAGACCTAGTTGTGCTAGTACACCATTCGGAATATCAGTAGGATTCTGTGTGATAAAGTAAATTCCTATTCCTTTAGAACGAATTAACTTAACGATGGTTTCAATCTGATTTAATAGTGTTTTACTTGCTTCGTTAAATATTAAGTGCGCTTCATCTATGAAGATTACTAGTTCTGGTTGTCCACTATCCCCTTGTTCTGGCATCTGAGAATAGACTTGCGCCAGTAGGTTTAGCATAAAAGTAGAGAAAAGTTTAGGCTTATCTTGTATGTCTGTTAGACGAAGAATGTTTACATATCCATACCCATTCTCGTCAATACGCATTAAATCCTGTATATCAAAAGAAGGTTCTGCAAAGAATATATCTGCTCCTTGCTGTTCTAATTCTATTATCTTTCGAATAATAGCCCCAGTTGAAGCTGCAGAAATACGACCATATTCTGCTTCTATTTCTTCTTTTCCTTCGTTAGTTAAGTATTGAAGTGTCTTTTTAAAGTCTTTTAAATCAAGTAAAGGAAGTTGTTTGTCATCACAGTATTTAAACACAAGAGAGACGATACCAGACTGAGTTTCATTTAAATCTAGTATTCTACTGAATAAGATTGGACCAAATTCAGTTATGGTAGCTCTAAGTCTTACGCCATTTTGTTGCGAAATTGATAATAGCTCCACAGGGAATCCAGAAGGGGTAAAAGGCAAGTTCATCCTAGAATGTCTGTCTTTTATAAAGTCATTTTCTACACCACTCATCGCTATACCACTAAAGTCACCTTTAATGTCCATCATTAAAACAGGTATACCTTTAGCAGAAAGTTGTTCAGATAATACTTGTATTGTTTTGGTTTTACCAGTACCCGTTGCCCCCGCTATAAGTCCATGTCTATTAATGGTTTTGAGTGGAATATTGATAAAGTGATCGGCTAGAATCTCACCTTCTAATTTTGCTGCACCTATAGTAATATAATCTCCTTTAAAAGAATAGCCTTGTTGGAGATTAGTGCTGAAGTTTTCTTTATTCATAGTTGTCATTTTGTAAAAAACATCTTTAAACTTTAACAAAGATAATGTATTCGCAAAATAAATTATATATAAATTTGAAATGTTAAATTTGAAGGTAATGTAAAAAATGCTTTAGTTTATTTCATTTAGAGTTGTTATCTTTACCTTAGCTTAACATTTCCTTTTAATACGGGGTGTTAAATTTCCTCTGTGTTAAATCAAGAAAGAAAGAGTTGAAAAAAATCATTATAAATTTTTTTATTTGATCTAAAAACATAAATTTGCGACTCTCATTAGTTTTAAAAGAGAAAATAAGTAATAAGTAATAATTGAAAAAAAAAGAATTAAATTTTTAAAAAGATGACAAAAGTATCAAACGAATCAGTTGAGAAAAAAGGATCTAGTTCAGGAGCAAGCAGAGTAATTGCATCACTAGCAGTAGTATTTTGTATTGTATTTGGTTACATTATCTGGAAATTTGTAATGGGTAACCCAGCTAACTTTGAAAACGGTGATCCAGAAAACGGACATCCACTACCAGGAAACTTCATGGGAATGGTTTATAAAGGAGGAATTGTAGTAGCGGCGTTAATTGGATTATTAACAATGACTGTAGTTTTCTCAATCGAGAGATTCTTTGTAATTTCTAAAGCATCAGGAAAAGGTAACGTAGGTAAATTCGTACAAGACTTACAAGGAAACATCAATGCTGGAAGAATCAGCGAGGCTATGGATGCATGTGACGCTCAACAAGGGTCAGTAGCTAACGTAGTAAAGGCTGGATTAATCAAGTATGAAGAAATGAAAAAAGAAGGATTCAATAGCGAAGAAGCTACTGAAGCAATTCAAAAAGAAATCGAAGAGGCTACTACATTAGAGATGCCAATGTTAGAAAGAAACATGATCGTATTAGCTACATTAGTATCTATTGGTACGTTAGTAGGATTATTAGGTACAGTAACAGGGATGATTAAAGCGTTCTCAGCTTTAGCAACTTCTGGTACTCCTGACTCAGCAGCATTAGCAACAGGTATTTCTGAGGCGTTAGTATGTACTGCAACAGGTATTGGTACTTCTACATTAGCTATTGTTATGTATAACTCATTTACAACTAAAATTGATAGATTAACTTATTCAATTGACGAAGCAGGATTTGCTATTACTCAATCTTACAGAAGATTCAAAGGTTTAGTAAAGTAATTAGAATAAGTAAATAATAATAATACTAAGCCTGTGTAGACTTAGAATCAATACAGGTTTAGTTTATAAAAAACACTATCAATGGCAAAAGGTAAAATGAAAAAGAAAAGTATGAGAGTGGATATGACCGCAATGTGTGACGTGTCATTCCTACTTTTGACTTTCTTCGTATTGACTTCTACTGCTAAAATGCCAGAACCATTACCTGTGGATACTCCATCTTCAACAGTACAAACTAAATTACCAGAGGTTAATTTAGCTACAGTTACTATCGGAGGTGAAGAAGGATCAGAAAAGGTTTTCTTTGGGGTTTTAGGTAGAGAGGATCGTATCGCAACTCTTGAAAAAATGGGAGAGCGCTACAATATAGAATTTAATGATGAAGAGAAAAAGACTTTTTCATTCTTAGAAGGTGTTGGTACACCAATGCAAGATTTGAAAAGTTTCTTAAATCTTCCGCCAGATGTTAGAAATAAAGTTACTTCAAACCAACCTGGGATTCCTACAGATTCTGTAAATAACCAATTAAAGGATTGGGTTCAGACAGCTCGTGTTGTAGCTAAAGACTTGAACAATAAAGTTCTTGAAGTAGCGATCAAAGCAGATGCAACTGTAAACTATCCAAAAGTGAAAAGTGTTATGGATGTTATGCAGGAGCAACGTCTAAACAAATTCTACTTGGTGACAGGTCTAAGAAATGAGGATTTTTAATCATTAAACAAACTGTAAATGGCTGAATTAAATACAGGTGGAGGCGACAAGGATAAAAAAGTAAGAAGTAAAAAGCAGAATGCTGGAGTGGATTTAACTGCGATGGTGGATCTTGCTTTCTTATTGATTACTTTCTTTATGTTGACTACATCAATGAATAAACCGCAGTCGATGAACTTAGCTATGCCAGACAAGTCTGAAGAAGCAAAGAAAGAAGATAAAACGAAAGTAGATGAGAATCGTACGATGACTGTCTTAATCGGTGCGGATAATAAAATAAAATGGTATATGGGAATGCCTCATGAACCATTAGTGGGACCTACAGATAGTTCATACGGTCAAAACGGGATAAGAAAAGTAATTATGGAGAATACCAAAAAAGCTTTGGCTTATTCTCAAAATCCTGAAGATGGCTTAATTGTAATTATCAAAGCTAGTGAGAAATCAAATTATCGTAATCTAGTAGATATCTTAGACGAAATGGCAATTACAGGTACTAAAACTTATGCTATCGTTGATATCTCTGATAAGGATTTAGAGTTCTTAGGTGAGAAATAGTTAACGTCTAAATAATAAAAGAAATGTCAAAATTAAATATCTTTAAAAAAGATTGGATTGATATTGTTTTCGAAGGACGTAACAAATCTTACGGAGCTTATCAATTAAGATCAGAAAACCCAAAGGTTACTACAGTAGCTTTGTTTGCTGGTATGGCTCTTTTTGGAATAGCAATAGCTTCTCCAATGTTGATAGACATGGCAAAAGGTACTTTTGGAGTTAAAAATGTGGAGAAATACGATGTGCCTTTAGAAATTAAAGAGATCGATCTTCCACCGCCGGTAGAGGAATTACCTCCACCACCAGAAGATGTTCCACCACCACCTCCACCACCAGTAGAGGAAGTGAAGAACGTGAATGATACTAAAAAATTCGTTGAACCAGAAGTAGCGAAGAAAGAGGAAGTAACAGAAAAGTTAACTACTCAAGAAGATCTTAAGGATGCAGATCCTGGAGTGAAAGACGCTAAAGGGGATAAGGAAAAAGGAGAAATCAAAACGGGAGAAGGTACAGGTGAAGCTGATAAAGATAAAAAGCAAGAAGTATCTGGAGATGGAGACCCTAATAAGGTATTCGTAGCAGTACAAGTTAGAGCAGAATATCCTGGTGGTATGGCAGCTTTCAACAAGCAATTTATCAGTAGATTCAGAACACCAGATATCGACTCAGGAGTGAAGAGAATCCAGGTTATCGTTCAGTTTATTGTTGAGATAGATGGTTCATTAACAGATATTAAAGTTGCTCGTGACCCAGGTTACGGTGCTGGTAAAGAAGCAGTACGTGTACTTAAATCTATGCCAAAATGGAAACCTGCTATTCAAAACAATAGAAGTGTTAGATCACAATTTACATTACCAATTACTATCCAAGTACAATAGGTATGTTTAAAAATAAATTTCAACAGAAATCGCTAGTACAGCGATTTCTGTTTGTTTTCGGACTATGCTTCTTTTTACTTTATTTAGGATTAGGTTGCATGTTTTTGTTTTGGGATAATATGCCTATAGCCCTTGAATACACACATAGAATGCTTTTTGGAGGACTATTAATTGTGTATGGAGTATTTAGATTTATAAGACTTTGGAATCAAGAATGATTCTTAAAATATGAAGCCGCTTTTAGCGGCTTTCTTTTTTGTTCAAATCTTAACAATGGAAGTTATTTGTTTTTTCTATCTTTATGGAATAAGATTTTTTAGATACTACTTATTAAATGATAAAAAGAAGTTTTAGAGTTTTAAGCTATGTTTTGGCTTTTACTGCATTTTCAGTTGTTTTCATACAGTGTAAAAAGAAAGAAGTACAATCTACTCAAAGTAATGTTGAGATAGATTATAAAGCATTAGATGAAACACCAGTTTCTGGTTATACACGTATTCTTGTTGATGAATCAGTTTATCCAATAGCGAATGAAGTGAATGAAATATTTATGTATGAGTATAACAGAGTAAAGGTTGATTTGGTTAGAAAATCAGAAGGTGAAGTATTGAATATGCTAATGAATGATTCTATTCGTGTAGCTGTATTACCTCGTAAACTTACAGATAAAGAAGTTGAACACTTTAAAGGTAGAGTAAAACCTAAGATGACTCATTTTGCAACAGATGCAATAGTTTTTGTAACAAGTAAGGTTTTTAATGACAGTATTATTGATTATGAGCAGGTGTTAAGTAATTTGCAAAAACCTAATTCTGAACAAAGAGGTAATCATATACTTGTATTTGATAATGTTAACTCTAGTATAGTTTCAACTTTCAAAGAAAAGGCTAATGTAAAAGAGTTCGCGAAGGACTATGCATACTTTGGTGGTGATACTGAAAGTGTGATTGATTATGTTAGTAAGAATTCTGATGCGATAGGTGTTATTGGATTGAATTGGCTTACTCAGCCAACTGTAGAATTAGAAGAGAAACTAGCTCAATTAAAAGTACTATCAGTTAAGAATGTTAAGGATGGTAAGTATTATAAGCCATCACAAAATAATATCGCGGAAGGTACCTATCCATTAATTAGGGATCTTTATGTGGTAGATATTCAAGGGAAGTCTGGTTTGGGTGTTGGATATGCTTCTTATATCGCTGGATATAAAGGACAGAGAATTGTTTTAAAATCAAATCTAGTACCATTTAAAGTTCCTCCTAGAGAATTAAACGTGAGAAAAGAAATATAAGAAAAATCGTTAAATCAAATTATATATCTAGATTATGAATAAAAGAAATCTAAAATCATTACTTGCAATAGCTCTAATCAGTGCTACAAGCTTTGCTCAAGACTTAGAAACAGCGAAGAAGGCTATTCAGGATGAACAATATGATAAAGCAAAGGCTATTTTAAAGTCTTTAGTTGAAAGTAAACCTAATGATGGTAAGAACTACTATTATTTAGGGGATGTGTTCTTACTAGAAGATGAAGTAGAATCTGCTCGCTCTTATTTTGAGAAGGGTATAGCAATTAAGAGTAAAGGTTTTCTTAATTACATTGGATTAGGACAGTTAGCCTTGGAAGAAAATAATGTGCCTGTAGCTAAAGAAAATTTAGATAAGGCTTTAAATAGTATTCGAAAAAAGGACTATGATGAAAAGTTATTAGTTGCTTCAGCTTATATTTCTTCAGAGAATAAATTACCAAAAGAAGCAATTGCAATAGCTCAGGATGTTATTAACGCAGATTACACTAATGCAAACGCATATAATATTTTAGGTAAGGCTTATTTGGCTGAGAATAACTTTAATGAGGCTTTCTCTGCATTTAGAAATGCAATATCATACGATGAGTCATTGTTAGATGCTAAATTACAATTGGCTATTATCACTAAAAGAGGACGTGGTTTTGCTGAGGCTATAAAAGCATGTGAAGAGATTTTAGCTGTTAATCCAAAGTATGCTCCTGCATTAAGAGAAATTGCTGATAGTTACTATTTATGGTCTGTTCAGGATAGTTCTAAAAAAGAGGAAAATATGGTCAAAGCTGAAGAGTATTTTCAAAAGTATATCAGTGCATCAGATAACTCTCTTGAGGCAAGAATGAAGTATGCTGATTTTCTTTTGGTAACAGGAGAGTACACAAAATTAGAAAGCTTAGCTAATTCTCTTAAGAATGAAGAAGGAGTGAATAATCGTATTTTTAGATACTTAGGTTATGCTGGATACCATAATGCTAATTATGCTGTAGCTGTAGAAGGTTTAGAAAAGTATATTTCAAAAGCGAAAAAAACTATTGGTAGAGATCATCTATATTTAGGTGTTAGTTACTTGAATATCGCTAAGGAGAACAATGGATATTATGCTAAAGGCATAGAAAGTTTAAAACAAGCTATCAAAGTAGATCCAGAAGTAGCAGAAGAATTCCATGCATTAGGCCTAGAATTATTCAGAAAGAATAACCTAAAAGAAGCTATTGATGTATTTGTGATTTCAGGAGGTATTAAAGGACAAAGTAACTATGTGTACGATAATTATTACGCAGGATATTGTTATTATGTATTAGGAAGAGATGATGAGAGTGGGAATAATGAACAATCTTTGAAAGAAGCTGATAAATTTTTTGCAATAGCTATTGAAGGTGATGTAAAGTTAGCTGAAGCTTATTTCTTTAAAGCTAGAACTAACCGTCTTATTAAAGGCGATGAGGCTTATAAAAAAGTATATGAAGCGTATTCTGGCTTTATAAAACAGCTTACAGAAGCAGGTGATTTAGATAAAGCCGATAATAAAGACAGAGTAATAGAAGCATATACTTCATTAGCAACTTATCATGCAAATCAAGAAGAGAATACAGAATCTATTAAGTTCTTTAATAAAGTATTAGAATTAGATCCTCAAAATGAGTTTGCAAAAAACACTATTAAAGCATTACAATAATTAGAATATTAAATATCAAGAAAACTCAATTGTTATTTTACAGTTGAGTTTTTTTTGTTATTGCTTATTAGAATGTTATTATCGTTTATCTTTGCTGTCTTAATGTAAAAAGTAAAATGACGAAAGATTACGATAAAGAAGCATTAGATGAAGGGAGAATATTACCTCTAATGGAAGAGTTTTATACTATTCAAGGTGAAGGATTTTATTCTGGTCATGCAGCGTATTTTATTAGATTAGGTGGGTGTGATGTTGGATGTCATTGGTGTGATGTAAAAGAGAGTTGGGACGCTGAATTACATCCTTTAACTGATGTTCAACAGATAGTGTCACGTGCTGGTAAAGAAGCTAATTTAGCTGTTATAACAGGAGGAGAGCCTTTGATGTATAACTTAGATGTAATTACAGCCGAATTAAAGAAAGCGGGTCTACAAACGAATATTGAAACGTCTGGTGCTTATGATTTAACAGGTGATTTTGATTGGATATGTTTATCTCCTAAAAAGAATAAATTACCAACTCAAAGTGTGTATGACGCAGCAAATGAATTAAAAGTAGTGATATACAATAAGCATGACTTCATTTTTGCAGAAGAGCAAGCAGCAAGAGTTAATAAAGATGCACTGTTGTTATTACAAGTGGAGTGGAGTAAACGCGCTGAGATGAATCCTCTTATTGTTGATTATGTAAAGAAAAACCCTAAGTGGAAAATTTCTGTTCAAACACATAAATATTTGGATATTCCTTAAATAGCTTTAAATTTACAAGAAGGTTTAAAAATAAAAACTATGAGAAAAATAATACTTGCTTTTGCAATGGTATTAGTAGCTCAGTTTTCTTTTGCACAAGATGCATTTAAAGCTGATACTAAAAAGTATATGGATTTGAGCGGACAATTAAAGACGTTTGAATTGTTAACTAAAGAATTGTCATTAAATGTAGAGGAAACTAAACGTGCAGATTTTGAAAAAGAATTAAAAGCAAGCATGGTTGTTTTAGTAGATAAGATGGCAGAGATGTATATGACAGAATTTAGTCATGAGGATGTTAAGCAACTTATACAGTTTTATGAGTCTCCAGTAGGTAAAAAACTTAGTGATAAGAGTGAAGTGCTTTTTGAAAAAGGTCAAAAAGTTGGTGAGGAGTGGGCAGTAGGACTACAAGGTATTATGATGAAGTATATGCAAGAATAATAAAAAAAGCTCTGTGTGAAAACATAGAGCTTTTTTTATTGTTCGATTTATTGAATACTTAGTCTTGCTAGATAATCATAGTTATCACCTTCTGTAATAAGTTCGCATTCTAGCCCATTGCTATGAGCAGCGTTTTGGAGTGTGTTATAATCAAGATAAAGCCATTCAAGGGGATCATCAATTTCTCCTTTGTATTCAACAGTAAAGGTTAATTCTCCATAATAATCTTTATTTTCCATTGGTATCCATTTACCTCCATCTTCGTCTTCATCAAACATATAGATTAAATCAGAACTATCAATTAGTATTTGCCCACCAGGGTTTAATAAAGATTTTAAATGCTGTAGATACTTAGTTGTATTTATTAATCTTCCGAAGATACCTGTACCGTTCATTAATAGTAGAATGGTATCGAATTTTTCGTTTGTTAAATCTAGTAAATTTTGAACTGATGTATTTTTGATTCCTCTTAGTTTACAAGCTTCTATAGAGTTAGGAGAAATATCTATAGCTTTTACATCAGCTCCTTTTTCTTGTAGATAAAAAGAGTGAGTACCAGCCCCACATCCTACGTCAAGTATTCTTCCTTTAGCTAGATTAAGAGCCTTCTGTTCGATCTTTGGCATCTCTTTATAACTTCTAAATAGATAAGCAATATCCATTTCTTCTGCTTCAGAGATATCTGTTTCGGTGATTACATTTTGTGGATGATTATTTGTCTGAAAATCTAAAATAGCTTTTCCTAAAAGGTCTTTCATTATTTAATCTTTCTTTTAAAATTAAAGTAGAGTTGTTGTAATTTTGTATCCAAAAGAATACAAATGGATAAAACACTTTCACAACTTCCCAAGTTGGCCAAAGATAAGCATAATGAAAATAAAAAGTATTTTGATAAACTAAAAAAGAAAGCACCTAAAGATCTAGATTATCAAATGCAAGAAATACATGACAATGTGTTTAAGAAAACAGATTGTTTGAGTTGTGCTAATTGTTGTAAAACAACTGGACCTCTTTTTACGAATGCGGATATAGAACGTATCGCTAAGCATTTAAAAATGAAACCTCAGCAATTTATAGATAAATACCTATATATCGATGAGGATCGTGATTATGTCTTACAGAGTCTCCCTTGTACATTTTTAGATAATGAAAATTACTGTATGATATATGAAGTTCGACCTAAAGCATGTCGTGAATATCCTCACACAGATAGAAAGAAGTTTAATCAGATATCTAATCTTACACTTAAAAATGTAGCGATATGTCCTGCTGCTTATGAAGTAGTAGAGGAGATGAAGAGACGAATTATATTAAAATAAGTATTAGATGAAGAAGTGCTCTTCTTCTAATGCTTTCAAGTTTTCTTCTGTGATGTCTTCTACCTGTTCAGTAAAATACTCTAGAAGTTCTAAGATTTTGTTTTTTAGTTTTTCAAAAAAAGCTACAGCATTTTCTAAATAACCTTTTATAGCGTTAAACATATCTAATATCGTATCAACAAAGTTGATTAAGCGCTCACCTAAATCCATATTTTTTTAGTTTATGTTATTGTGTTATCTCAAATATAACAATTATAAGTACTGAATTATCTTAAAAGTATTAGAAAATTTAGCCTTTATAATAATGAGTATAGGAATAATTAACTCAACCAAGTTTTAAGATCTAGTATTTGGTTTTTACTTACTAAAATAGGAGACTCGTCTTCAGGGTTTGGAGTAATCTTAAGTTCTATTTTTTGACTATTATGTTTAATAATATCAGCTACTGATTTTATATTAATGATATACTTTCTATTTACTTTGAAGAAGGTTTTACTATCTAGTTTGCTAATGATATCTTTTATCGTATCATCATAGATGTATGAATTGTTGTCAAAAGTATACAGGAATAAATGTTTACCAGAAGCAACAAAGTACGCTATTTGATCTTTTTCTATAGATTTTAATTTATGTCCATTATTTACTAGAAAACGTTCTTTGATTGAAGAATCATTCCCATTTTCTATTTTAGCTAAACTATCTAACGTTGGAGCAATCTCGAATTGTTTACTAATCTCTTTAAACTTAATCAGAGCATCATCTAATTCTTCACTAGTAAACGGTTTTAGTATGTAGTCAATCGTGAATTGCTTAAACACTTGTATAGCATAAGAATCATAAGCAGTAATAAAGATAATAGGTGTTTTTATCTCTATATGTTCGAATATTTCCAAACTCTTTCCATCACCTAAATGGATATCCATGAAAATCAAATCAACTTTATTTGCTAAAAAGAAGGCAGTAGCTTCCTTTACAGATGATAGAATAACTATATCATCTATAGAAAGGTGTTCTTGTCTTAAAAGCAAAGAATGTAAGTAATTTGAAGCTAAGCTTTCGTCTTCTACTATAGCAATTTTCATGTGGTGATAAATTTGTACAAAAGTATAAAATATAATTTATACTTAGCAAGTAGAGCTCTAGGCTATAAGAAAGACGGATAGGTATTAAAAAAGCCACTCGATATCGAGTGGCTTTTTTGGTTATGAGTCTGGCGAAGACTATAGATTTGGGTTGTTTTCTCTTGCTTCTTTTGGGAATGGCAACGTATATCTCAAATCATTTTCTGTTAGAATAAACGTGTCATTACCAAATTTGTGTACTATTTTCTTTTGGTTTAAACGTCTTAAGTCAAACCATCTGTGACCTTCTAAAGCGAACTCTTTATTTCTTTCGTCAAGTATAAAAGAGATAAAACCTTTTTGATCTAAACCAGAAAGTTGCTGTATTACCTTTGCAGCAGCTTCTGGCTTATATCTGCTAACTATCAATTTTTCTATTGTACTTTTAGCTTCTGCTAATCTGTTTAAGTGACCTAATGCTTCCGCTTTAATCATGTATAACTCAGAAGTACGGAATGATGCTTTCATCTCTCCATTTCCTGTTTTCTTACTAATGTATTCTCCTTTTACTAGTTGAAATGAAGTATTAAAACGCAAATCACTTTCTCTATCATAAATATTATATAATTCATCAGAGACTAAAGCAATTTCTTGTATACCTTCAGTTAAACCTTCTTCTAAAGCTAAGATTGATTCGACAGATTTAAAGCTTGCTACAGATGTATTAATATCTTTATTTAGATTTTGTAATTCACTTTTGTATTGTAAAGCTTTATCTACACTTACAAGAGCTGCTTCGTATTCTTTTTCATAAAGATTTACTTTTGCTTCTAAAGCGTATATTGCAGCTAATGTGAAGCGATGATTTTCTCCTATTTCAAAAGAAGTTACTTTTAGGTGTTTTTTTGCATTGTTTATATCAGAATGTATTTGAGTATAAACTTCAGCTATTGTTGATTTCTTCTTTTTATTTTCTATTTCGTGTGTTAATTGTAAGACAATACCAGGTTCTGTTGCAGCAGTTGCTTTGTCATAAGGTTTAGCATATAGATTAGTCAAGTCAAAGTATGCTAAAGCTCTTAACCCATAAGCTTCTCCTAATAATTGTTCTTTTTGATCTCCTACTTGCATGGTATTTACTCCATTATTAATCAAATCATTTGTATAGAAAATGGTTTTGTAAAATTGAGTATATCCAAAACTAAGAGTTTGTTTAGATGGATTTACATCTTGATAAGTGTAAACATCTTTTACAGACAAAATTTTTGAAGATTCTTCATCTATTGTAATCTTTACTTCATCTGTACGGAAATTACTTAAAGATTTATGATTTGGGTAGTTTACATAAGCAGTGAACATTAACTTGTGATAATCTTCAACTGTTTCAGGAATAATTTTTCCACTTGGCTGTATATCTAAGAAGTCATCACAACTAACAAAGGATAGACTTAAGAATAAACTACTTATTATTAATATTGTTTTTTTCATTATGATACAATGTTAGAAAGTTACATTTAATCCTAGAGTGAATGACTTTTGGATTGGTTGTGTATAGATATTACCATACGTTTCTGGATCGAAATAACCATCATAATTTGTTCCAAATACAAATAAATTACGACCTTCAACTGTAAATCTGATATTATCAACATTTAATTTTCTTAATAGGTCTTTTGGTAGTGAGTATCCTAAACGAATACTGCTAATACGAACATAACTAATTTCTTTAGTCCAGATATCTAAGTATTTATAAGAGTTTCCACTATCTCCACCATCAAACCATTTTGCTAACATCCAATTGTCATTATCTGTATTATAATTTCCTTGATTATCATTAGCAAGTAAACCAGGCAATGATCCGTTAGGGTTATTAGGAGACCATATATCTAATAAATCAGTTGTATAATTTCTTCCTGGGTCAACTTTAGCTGCATTGTAAGAAGGTGTTTTTTGTACCGTTTGCTTTATGTTAAAAGCAGCAGATACTGTTAAATCAAAGTTCTTAACTCTTACTGTATTAATAAGACCTCCAGTGAATTTAGGATCTTTATCACCTGCATAAGAATATAAGTTACGGTACTCTTCAGGTGTCAGATTGGTATCAACCATATAACCAGGCATGAAATCAGCCATAGGATCATATAATTTAAAGAATTCTTTTCCTGTTACTTTTTCACCTTCTTTCCAGAATAATAAGTTCCCTTTTTCATCAAAACCAGCTGTTTTAATATGGAATACTGAATTTACAGGTAATCCTTCTCTTGATGGTAAAGTCTCGTTATCGAATATTTGAATTTTATCTACCTTACTTTTATTGCGAGCGAAGTTGAACGTTGTAGTCCAAGAGAAATCAGGTGTAGAGATATTTCTAGTTGTAATAGCAATCTCATACCCTTTATTCGTTACTTGGGCCCAGTTCATATTTGTAAATTCAAACCCTGTCTCAAGAGGTAATGCTTTAAGACCTATTAGGTCTGTACTTTTTCTGTTGTAGGCATCAAATCCAATAGAAATTCTATTGTTGAACAAACCTAAATCAAAACCTAGGTTAGTATTTGTTGTTTTCTCCCAACGCAAAGTACCATTAGGTGCAGCAGTTACCTGTATTGTTTGCCCTGGATATCCTGGTAATATTGTTGATGTATTGTATTCTCCAATCAAGAATGGAGAAGTTGTTTTGTCTATATTTCCTTGTAATCCATAAGAAGCACGTAAACGTAGATTACTTACGAAATCTAAGTTTTCCATAAAACTTTCTCTTGTTACATCCCAAGATCCAGAGACAGCCCATAGTGGTACGTATCTGTATTTAGGGTCAACACCGAATAAGTTAGAACCATCGGCTCTTACACTTCCAAAGACAGTATATTTTCTGTTGTATGTATATGAAGCAGTTGCAAAGAATGATGCATAAGCATTTTCGTTTACAGTCTTTTTATAAGTCTCATATTTTTTTTCTTTTGATTCTGTACTTCCCTCTGGGAAGATAATAGGTTTAGTAGTTAAGGTATTAGCATCATAACCAAAACCTTTTGACTTAATGATTGTTTGATCAGATTTTCTAATCTCCATACCTGCCATTACATCTACTTCATGCATATCGTTGAAGATTGCGTTATAAGTAGCCTGTGTTTTCCAGTTGTATTGGAACATATCATCATTAAAGTTTTCTATAATACCTCCATCAGGTAAGAAATACTTATATGTTTTAGTAGCTCTATCATAATATCTAGTAGCTTCTTTAAACTTACGTGTAGAGTATGTCTCTTTTCCTAAATACTTTTCTGTATCACTTTTGTCAAGTTGTAAACCTAATTGAGAGGTTAATTTTAAATCATTCAAGATTTGGTATTCTAAATCAAATACAGCTTTAAAAGATTTATTAACTAACTCATAACTTGTATTCGTTCTTTCTTCTGCAAAGTTAAAAGGTACGTATCTATCTTCATATCCTGAGATATCTTTATCGTACATATAACTACCATCTGCATTGTAAGGAGCTAAGTATGGATTTGCATTTCTTGAGTAGTTAATAGGGTTAATAGCAGCATCAGCATCTGTTACGAAATTATTTTTTTTAGAATGTGTTCCAAATAAAGATATTCCTACTTTAAGTTTATCAGTTACTTGATAGTTATCTTTTAAGGTAATGTTAAAACGTTCAAATCCTGTACCGATAGTTGTTCCTTCTTCATTAAAGTATCCTAATGAGAAGTAGTAATCATTTACATCATTACCACCAGAAAGGCTTAAACCATATTGTTTATTGAATGTAGGTCGGAAGATTTCTTTACCCCAGTCTGTATTTGTTTTTCTAAGGTTGTTAATAGAAGCTTGAGTAGCAGATGATAATGCATCAAAGCCACCGTTTCTATACATATCTAATTCATTACTTCCATTTAAGATACGCATTACTTCACCTTGATTAGATCGATCATTAAATATATCAGATCTACCAGCTAACATTAACTCAAAATCAACTTTCTGATCCGAGTTCATTAAGTTTAATTTCTTAAAGTCAGGTCTCTGGTTTACAAAAGTATTAGCTGTAAAGTTTACTTTCATATCACCTTTTTTCCCTTTCTTAGTTGTGATTAAGATTACTCCATTAGCTGCCCTAGCTCCGTAGATAGCTGTAGCAGAAGCATCTTTTAGAATCGTAATGTCTTGTATATCGTCTGGATTTAATCCTGCAATAGAGAAATTTTGAAGTTGATCGATATTATCTTTATCATTAAAGTTCGGTACATCGTTACCTTCTAGTGGCATACCATCTAGTACCCATAATGGATCTTGAGCTCCAGATAAAGAAGCCGTACCACGTATTCTAATCTTAGCAGGAGCACCAGGAGCACCAGTTTGGTTCACTACTGCCATACCCGCTACTTGTCCAGCTAACATCTGATCCACACTAGCTACACCAGTTTGGTTGATTTCAGCCATACTCACCTGAGCTACTGATGATGTAAGCTTTCTTTTTTCGATTGTTTGGTATCCTGTGATAACCACTTCATTTAAAATATCAGGGTCAGCACCTAAAGTCACTACATAATGACCTTTAGTATTTAAAGTGATTAATTTAGATTCATATCCGATAAAACTGATACGAATGCTTTTAGTATCCTGTGGTACTTCTAAGGTAAAGTTACCATCAAAATCAGTCATAGTACCAATACTAGTACTTTCTACGATACCTGCTTGTGATGTAGCATTAGACACTGTCTGTGTCTCTACAATTACTGAGGCACCAGGTAATCCTAGCTTGTCCACGCTATCTTGGACAAGACCAGTGATCACTCTTTTCTCTTGCGCGAAGGCAAGAGAAATAGTAAGGAGTGAGAAAAGGAGAAAAAGTTTTTTCATGTTTCCTTTAATAAAATTGGGGTTAGTTTATTTCTATAGATTTAAAGCTTCGTTTATTCTATTGATTAGATCAGCATAGTGTGCACGAGTAGCTTTATCTCCGTTTTTTTTCTTTTTATTCAGAATGTTTTTGATGTTCATTAATTCACTTTTCTTGTAAGAAGTAACTTCTGATACTCGCTTCATTACAGTGTAATTAATGTTTCTCAACTTGTTATCCTCTTCTACATGATTACATAGAGTAGGGAACTGAAGAGAGTGCGCAGTTAGTAAACCTTTTTTACTAGTCTTTTCGAATAGCTTGTTTACATCTATGATTAGAGCATCCACATAGTTCTTTTGAGTCATACGCTCTAGGATAGATAAACTCTTTCCTTTTTTTGTGGGTGCAAAAATCTCACTATTAAGCATTGAAAACAAATCATTTATCGTAAAGTTTTTCTCTTTACCTAATTCTACTTGTTGTACTTCATTTTCTAATAGACGTAATAAACGCTCATCCATTAGGGTGTAGTACAGTGTAGAATATTGTAGTTCTCTAGCTAACGAATATGGTGAGTATTCGAATGGACCTACAGGAGAGTCTTTTAAGCTATATGTGTTTTCTACTACTTCATTAAAGAACAACCATGTTGGAATATGTAAAGCATTTTTAGCCAAATACTCTACTGCTCTTTTTTGTTTCTCGTAAGGGACAGGCTCGTATGCTTTTTTGTTGTTTCCGTATACTGCATGGTTTAAATAAACCCCTCCGATATTGTTTAACACATGTTGATTATACATTTGCCATTGTCCTATAGCTCCCATGTATAACTTACCAGCTTCATAGTAATCCTCTCCTTCTTCGTATGTCCAAGGAATAATATTATCTACTACTATTTTTAAATTCTTTAATCCGTATTCACTAGCTTTCATAGCATCATCTCCTAGATCTTCTGATTGAGAACGAGGATCTACGATGTTTAGTGAACTTTGTTGCTCTCCATAGAAATACATAGGATCATCCTGATGATCTTCTATCATTTTGCGAAGTGCAGTTTTTTCTTCTTCTTGATTTGGATACCAACGGTAACCCCACTCGATAGCATATTTGTCATATAGACCGATCTGCGGAGTGATAGCAGTTACACCATCCTCTGGTTGTGCTACATAATTATAACGAGCATAATCCATAATAGATGGAGCAGTACCTCCCATTTTATCAGTGAATTCTTTTGAACGTAGAGAATCCACTGGGAATGCATAAGAAGAACCCATATTGTGTTTTAGACCAAAAGTGTGTCCTACCTCATGAGATGATACGAAGCGAATAGCTTCTCCCATATGCTCATCAGTGAACTTATTTGCTCTAGCCTTAGGATCAATAGGACCTGTCTGTATACGCATCCAGCTATGTACAGAAGTCATTACATTATGCCACCAGATGATATCTGATTCGATAATCTCTCCACTACGAGGATCTATTACAGATGGTCCCATAGCATTAGATTTAGGAGATGCAGCATACGTTATTACAGAATAGCGTACATCATCGATATCAAAATCTTTATCTTCTTCAGTAGGTTCTTTAGCAATAATTGCATTCTTAAAACCAGCTTTTTCGAATGCTACTTGCCAATCGTGTACCCCTGCTATAATTTTAGCTCTCCATTGGGGTGGAGTAGCAGGGTCTATATAGTATACGATTGGTTTTTTAGGCTCTACTAGTTCACCTCTTAAATATTTTTCTACATCTTCTTCTTTTGGTTCCATGCGCCACTTCGTGATGAACTCTTGTTCTTTCATTTTGTGTTGCGCATCACTGAAGAACCAATGTTTCTCTGTGAAGTAACCTACTCTTTTATCAGCTATACGTGGTTGCATAGGTTTCTCTGATAGTAATACGATATTACTCGTTACTCCTAAAGAAACAGGTAAGTCTCCAGAACCTTCATTAACACTTGTTGTTAATAGAGATTTAACTACGATATTCTCAGGGAATGTCTTTACTCCCTCTATATAAGATAAGTTTGTCTTAATAGACGTAGGAAGACCTAGTCCATTTAATACATCATTAAAACTCTTTTGATTTCCGTCAAAAACTTTATTTACTTTAATTACAGTAGCTGTAGAGTCTGGACTTTGAGCTTCAATGTCGAATACTTCTAGTACTGATTCTATAAAGTTTGTTTTTACTGATTTAGTAATTGCATCATCAGCTGGAGAAGAAACTCTTGGGGTGATTGTTTTAACCCATACTTTTTTTGCAATGGTATCTTTGTGAAACGTAATCAGTTTATTCTCATAGTTCATACCAGTATTTGCACCAGCATCATTCACTTCTAAAGGAACCTGAGATAATTTATTAACAATTAAAAATTGACGGTTTAGTAAGCTGTCTGGGATTTCAAAATAGATATCTGTTTTTACCTGAATCGTATTAAACATCCCTTTAGTATAGACTCCCTTTTTGATTAGGTCAGCATAGTTATTTTTTTTACTATCTGTTGAGTCTTTTTCTGTGGCTACTGTTTTTTCAGTTTTTGGGGTATTCTTTTTCTTAGCAGCATAGGCTGGTGGTACCTGTGCCAGGCAGTAAGAAAATATTAAAGCACTGATACTTAGTTTAACCGTGTTTTTATCCATTGTTATGTTAAGTTATTATTAAGTCACTATAAAACTAACTGACTTACCTCTATGCTTAAAATTTTTGGGAGTGAATGGATGGAATAGGGGAGTGAGTGGATAACTTTAACATTTGATCAAAGGCAAAATGCAAATAAATTTACCTTCTTCACATTTTGTCTCGTATCCTAGAACATTATAATAGTTATAGATTGAATCTAAGTATTTTAGACCAAAAAGCTCACTCTCTGAAGTAGTCTTTTTAGGTTGATAATTATTCGTGATAATTACTTCATCATCATGGATTAATATCTCTATAAATAAAGGATGTTCTGTAGTAGCTATATTGTGTTTAAGCGCATTTTCTACACAGATTTGTAATCCTAAAAACGGGATTTTTTGATGTAATTTCTCTGTTCTTTGATCGAGTAAATCAAAGTGTAATTCTTTCGTAAATCTAGTTTTCTGTAGCGTAATATACTTTTCTATAAACTCTACTTCATTCTCTATGTCTACAATGTTTTCTGCAGGAGGTGTTATTAAGTAACGGTAAGTTTTACTTAAATTTAATGTAAACTTCTGTGCTGTTTTAGGCTCTAGCTCTATGAGCATATAGAGAGAGTTCAGCGAATTAAATAAGAAATGAGGATTGATCTGATTCTTTAATTGTTGCAATTGAATTAAAGCTTTCTCTTTGCTAATCTTTTCATTTTCTACAGCTAATAACTCTTTCTCTAGATAGGCTTTCTTATTCGCCATACTGAAGATATAAAACAGAGAGAATAGAATAGTTACAGTTGTCAGAAAGATAAGAATCGTATTGCGTCTGATCGGTTTGATATTATCATCTACGTTAAACTTTGGAAAGTTGACTGTAATATAACCAGAGAAGTTTTCGGATTTAAAAGGACTGATAAATCGGAATACTTCTAAGTTTAAGTACTCAGAGTTAACGATAGGAGGATCAGCAGGATCTGTTTTTCGGACGGTATCTTGAGCAGAGAAGTTACTAAGCTCAAATACATTTTTACCCATCAGACTATCTTCTGGATGGTAAATACACAACCCGTCTTTAGTGAATATATAAGCGTAGTTCGGTGTCGTCACATCTATATTCGTTAGGTATTTATGGTATAGTGCCATATCTACTACGATACCGTAGATGAGTCGTTCGTTATTGGCGATAGGCGTACTGTGATACATCAGCCAATACTGAAAACCATTTTGTTCTACAAAAGTGTTCTTATGAGAATGATCAGGGTTCGCTAAGATTATTTTATTGAATATATTATCCTTATCTATCTCTCTATCCCTTCCTATATGAGCCTCTATAATCTCATTGTTCTGATTTACTCTGAAGTACCAGTTTAGAGAGACTACACCATCTAGGTTATACATCTGATTAAGCGTCTCATACTTTAGAGAAAGTTGACCTACTGGAGTGTTTTTAGTGATATAGTCTAGAGAGTTTAGATGGCGATCTATTTTATTAAACTCTAGTTCTAACGAACGTAACTTCTGATAAAAGTTTTTAGAAGTGATATACTTATAAGTGTCCTCATTACTCTGATTAATAGAAGAACTCAACATATATATAGCACCTATCGTAATCATTAGAATAACGATTCCGATAGCCATAAAGGTTTTACGCGATATAAATATTTTGTTCTTCAATGTTTTTGTTGAAGTTTATAAGTTAGTTGTGATATAGTAAATAAGGCTGACGTGTAATCTTAAATCTGTCTAGCCCACTTTGCCATGATTGACGAATTTCTTTCTCTGTTTTACCAGCTGTGATTTGCGCTTTTAAGTCAGCAGTACCCGCTAGTTTTATAAAGAAGTTAGTAAAGAATTTATCTTTATTCGTAGAGCTATTGTATGCTTTTAACAACCATTTTAGTTCTATTTTAGACACCTTATGCTCTTTAGACAAATTCTCTCCATAGCACAGCTTACCATTGTTCATAGGGTCTTTAGCACCAGCGTTAGGCTTAGGAGTGAATTGGTAAGGCATTTTTGTTAAGAAAGGCGAACCATATACCTGAAACTGTAAGTCTGTCCCTCTACCAGAGCTAACATTAGTCCCCTCGAAGAAGCATAAACTAGCATATAGATTTATAGCCTGATCATTAGGTAGATTAGGTGAAGGTGCTACGGGTAGTGAGTAGCTCATCTGTCTAGTATAGTTATCTACAGAGATTACAGTCAGGTCACACTGTACTCCATTCGCTAACCATTTCTCTCCATTGATCATTTTAGCATATTCTCCTATTGTCATTCCATGCATCGCAGGAATAGGGTGCATCCCTACGAAGCTTTTATTCTTCATATCTAGTGTAGGACCATCTATAATCGCGATATTAGGATTAGGTCTGTCTAATACGATAACTGGGATATTCTGTTCTGCACACGCTTCCATTAGATAGTGTAGAGAAGAAATATAAGTATAGAATCTCGCTCCTACATCCTGTAAATCAAATAACATAATGTCAATGTTTTTTAATTGATCAGCAGAAGGCTTTTTATTATTTCCATATAGAGAAATGATAGGTAAGCCTGTCTTCATATCCTTGCCATCTTTTACAAGTTCACCAGCATCAGCTGTACCTCTAAAGCCGTGCTCAGGAGCGTAGATTTTCTTTACATTCACTTTGTTTTCTAACAAGAAGTCCACTGTAGAGGTATAAGAACCATCAGCATTCTTAATCACTCCTGTTTGGTTAGTCAGTACTCCTACATTTTTGCCTTTTACTAATTCAAAGTAAGCAGATAATCGTTCGGCTCCTACTGAGATAGTATTGTTATTATCATGTGTATTAGAGCTGTTTTTTGCATAAGTATTAAAATTAACACTTAGTGCTAATAGACAGACTAAGAATAATAATGTATTTTTGAAACTTGAATTCGATATCATATTTATTTTGAAATTAGAATATTTTATAACTAAACGACTTGTTACTACTAAGAACTATAAAAGTAGTGTATCCGCACCAATTATTAAAATTGCAATTACAGCTATTGCATTAGGCATGATTATGATGCTTATCTCTGTTGCAACAGGTTTAGGATTGAAATACAAAATTAGAGATAAAATTTCAGCTTTTAGCGGTCATATCGTAATAACTAATTATGATAGTAATGTTACAGATATTACACTTAAGCCGATAGATGTAAGTGTAGCACAGTCTGATGATATTAAGAATATAGAAGGAGTAAAGAAAATACAGTCTTATGCCTCTAAGGCTGGTATTATAAGAACAGAGGATTCTTTTGAGGGAATTATTTATAAAGGAGTAGACTCTCTTTATGATTTAAACGAGATCAAGGATTATCTAGTAGAAGGGAGATTGCCGAAGTCGGCTGATGGAATGAGTAATGAAGTACTACTGTCTCAATATATAGCAGATAGAATGCACTTTAAAGTAGGGGATAAAATCACGACTTACTTTATGAAAGAATGGGGAAATAAGATTCCAAATGTTCGCCAGTTTGAGATCGTAGGGATATATAATTCGGCATTACAGCAGTTCGATGCAAATATTGTAATAGGTGATATAAAGCATGTACAGCGCCTGAATAGATGGAAGGCAAATGAGGTAGGAGGATTTGAGGTAGTTTTAAATAGCTTTGATCAGATTGAACAAAAAGGGCAAGAGTTCTATGTGAATTTACCTTCTACTGTAGACAGTAAGACTATTGTAGACAAGTATAGCAATGTATTTGGTTGGATAGATATGTTTGACTTTAATATAAAGATTATCATTATTATTATGATTGCGGTAGCGTCTATTAATATGATAGTAGCTTTATTAGTATTAATACTAGAACGTACACAGATGATCGGAATATTAAAAGCCATGGGTGCTGATAACTGGACGATTAGAAAAGTGTTTTTATACAATGCGACTTACCTAATAGTAAAAGGATTACTTTATGGTAATCTTATAGGATTAGGATTATTGTATATACAACAGTATTTTGGTTTGATTAAGTTAGACTCTACAGCATATTATGTGAGAGAAGCCCCTGTCTTGATTCGATTTAGCGATGTGCTTTTATTAAATTTAGGAGTAGTAGTCATTGCATTTTTAGTATTACTTATCCCATCGTATATGATTACTAAGATTAGCCCTATAAAAGCGATTCGTTACGATTAATAAGAAGGATTTTTAAAATATATACATAGCCTCTAGTACTTCTATTGCAGAAGTATTAGAGACTATTTTGCTTTTGGAGTGAGTGCATTTTGTTTTGGGGTAAGTCCGTAGTGAGTCCGTTATGAGTCCGTAGTGAGTCCGTTTTTTTGACTTAAATAACGGAGATACTATGGATATATATTAGTTGTACTTAGAAGTCATTAAAAAGAAGATAGTAAGGTAGGTAGTGAAAGAGTAATAGTATGTCTATAAAGAGTTTGTGTTAAGAAGGAGAAGTGTTTTATTTTTTTGTTTTCGTTTTTATTTTAGAAAATGATTGTTTTTTTTGTTAAAAAATAAGTTTTATGTTGGTTTTTTTAGAGTTTGGTAATTCGGTTTGTTACTAGAATTAAGGTTGTTCTATAAGGGATTTACATAAGATAGATATGAATTTAAAAGAAAAGAAAACCTATGAGTGGAATCATGGACATGATTAAAAAGTTTTTTATTGGATATGAAGAAGATAATATAGAAACGAAATTAAAGATGAAGTCTTTTTTAAGACAAGCACTTAATCGAGACGATGTAGAAGAGTATACAATAGTGTATGGTAAGACTAGTAAGCATTCTAATTATATAGTAGCGAGTCGTACTACCTATTATAGCTATATGATCGCTTTTAACAAGGGAACAGGAGAGATTATCATCGTACCTATAGACTCTGAATTAACTACCTATGGAGATCCTATCTTTGTTACGAATATGAATTTAAAAAAAGCTAAATTGATCATGTTAGGTGTTGTGTTCTCTTTTTCTTTTAATGATAAGAGTACTATAGAATTTGAAGTACCAGAGGTTAATACAAAAATAGTGAATTTCACTGGAGGCTATGAATTACCTATTTCTCAAAAAGAAGAAGCGAAGTTGTTTAAACAGTTCTTTAAGAATAAGTTTAATTGTTAGAAAGATTGTAGAAGGGAATCTATTGTTGAGTAGATTATTGATTTACAGAATTATGTCTTAGATGTACAAATCAATACTGCTAAAATTAATGGGTATATTCTAGAAGAAAATTAGAAACTGTAAGGCAGTCATTTTAATTCGACTGTTATCATGATTGTTTTATTGTTCATGACTGGATTCGTTTTTTTGATAAGCTATAAAAGGCGACTTAGTAATTAAGTCGCCTTTTGGTTTTATGATTTGTATTCAAATAATTGGGTAATAGTTTGTCCCATTTCTTCACCAAGCTGTTTGCTGACTAAGTATAGAGCACCATCTATACCTGCTGTGATACCTGCAGTAGTCAATACAGTATCTTGATCTACATAGCGCACACCAGTTACTATCTTGGCTTTAGGGGTAGCTTGTTTAAGAGCCTCTAGTGCCATGAAGTGTGTCGTTATCTCTAAGCCATCGAATACATCCGTATTACTCATCAGTAGACTACCTGTACAGACTGTAAATAACAGAGCACCTTGCTGATGTTGATTCACTATCCAAGATGTATAGGTATTCTGAAAATACTCGTCTTGTAGATAGTTCATGACGATGTCAGGGTTAGCTCCTGGTAACAATATGATATCAGGTGTAGGACAATCTTCGAAGCTGTATTGAGGTACTATTAGTGTAGTGTTCGCTTCTGTTTTGACCACTTCTTTCGTAGCAGAGACTAAGTAATGATTATAACTGTTGGGTTTAAGTACATTAGCTTTGACGAATACATCTAATGGACCATTTAGATCAAGTACTTCTACTTGATCAAAAATAATAAAGGCTACATTAAGGGGGCGGTTTGTTGTTGTCATATTTTATTGTTGATAAAAGGCAATAGAGGATCTGTCGAAGACTGGCTTCGATATCGGTATTGTCTTAGGTTATTCGTGATTATTTAGTTGGGAAACTAAATGCTAAAGGTTAATTCTCGTAGATTGGAACACACTTCTATAATGAGTAGGAGTGACTTTGACTAGTTTGACAAATACTTTCCTAAATACATGATCAGAAGTATATCCTATTTGAGTAGCTATTTCTACTATAGAGTATGTTGTAGATTCTAATAGACGCTTAGCATATTCTATTCTCACACAGTCATTAAAAGCCCCTGGAGTCATTCCTGTTTCTTTCTTAAATACCCTAGAAAAGTTGCGTTCACTCATATAGACATGATCCGCAAGTTCTGCAATAGTCACTGCTTGCTGAGTTAGATGATCTGTGATATACTGTTTTACTTTTCTAACTAAAGGAGTTAGTTCTATATCAGCGGGTATTAATGTACTATAGAGTTCTTGTGTGTTTGTTCTTTTTAGATTCACTACTAGATATCGTGATACATCAGAGGCTAGGGTATATCCATTGTCCTCTTCTATTAAGGCTAGAGCTAAGTCTATACCAGAAGTAATTCCTCCAGAAGTATAGATATTGTCATCTTTGATATAAAAGTGATCATAGGTCAGTCGAATAGAAGGGTAAGTCTCCTGGAGCACTTTAGCATATTGCCAGTGTGTAGTTACTTTTTTATTGGTTAGTAATCCTGTTTTGGCTAGTAAAAAAGCTCCTATACAGATAGAACCTATACGCTTTACAGTAGGTTGTATTCCCTTTATCCAATGTAACACAGCTGGATCATACTCATGCGTTAGGTCTGCTTTAGATCCAGCGATGAGTAATGTATCTAAAGGAATATGCTGGTCATAAATGGTATAATCACACTGTACACTAATGCCTGCACTAGTAAGTACACTTTTGTCTACTGTTCCAGAGATTAAGTGGATTTGATATTGAGTAAGTGCGGATGTAGCTGTGCGAACCATGATTTGATTAGCAGTATTGAATACATCACTCGGCCCTGCGAAGTCCAGTAGCTGTACTTGAGGTAATAATAGAAATCCGATATGATGTAGTGGGGTATTCATACTGCTATCATGTTTAATGATAAGACAAAGGTAAGAAGGCTTTATGATGTATAAATGACACATAACGTACTTTTTCTGCCATAATTGAAGATATATTAAGGAATGAGTCATTGTTTTATTTAGATTGATTTGAGTTTAAATGTTAATTTTTGTCAGTTAAAAGCTTGTTTGACTGTATTTTGAGTTTTGTTATTTAAATTACTTCTAAATAATATTGTTTAGAATGATTTTAGATTATACATTTGTCCCATAAAACATAATACAGTCGTGATGCTCAAACACTTTACTATTATCACACGACCAACCCAACTAACTATTATTATCTTATCGTTATTCATTCACTTTCTCAGTTATGGGCAGAATACTCGTTCTCCTATCTCTATCAAAGTGCAGAATGAGTATGGAATGGCTATTCCTACAGCGGTGGTGATGCTAAAAAGTGATAAGGAGTCTGTCTTAGAACTTACCAATGAGGCAGGTGAAGTAACTTTTAAACTAGTACCTGATAACTATCTTTTAGAAGTACAGCACATCAGTTATTCTTTTTATAGTCAAAAGCTAAATACCTTAACGCACAATAACCTTACAGTTGTCTTAAAAGCTGAAACGAATCAATTAGAAGAAGTCGTGATTACAGCTAAGGAAGGAACGGGACTTACGAGTACTTCTGTGATTAATAGAAGAGCTATGCAACATCTACAGCCTTCTAGTTTTGCTGACTTAATGGAATTAGTACCAGGGGGTAGAGCACAAGATCCGTACCTAGGCGGTGTCAATAAAATACAGCTGAGAGAAGTAGGTAGAGTAAGCTCTAATATAAGGGGTGTTGGAAATAAACAATATGACACTTCTTCTCTTGGGACTTTATTTGTAGTAGATGGAGCACAATTGAACTCGGGTGCAAACCTTCAGTATACTTATGGCTATATGGATAATGTTTCGTCAGGTGTTAATAAGAATATCAATATTAGCTCAGGTGTTGATATGCGTACAATATCAACAGACCAAATAGAGAAAGTAGAAATCATAAGAGGAATCCCTTCTGTAGAATATGGTAACCTTACTTCTGGTGTAGTAAAGATCACGAAGAAGAGTGGATATTCTAAATGGCAAGCACGTTTTAAAGCAGATGGATATAGTAAACTATTTGCGGTTAATAAAGGTTTTGAATCTAAGGATAGTAGCTTTAAGGTAAATGTAGGGTTAGATTATCTAAATGCTAAACCAGAACCTCGCAATGATTTAGAGAGTTATAAGCGTGTGACAGGTACTGTACGTGTGAGTAAGGATAAGAATTTAAACAATGGAGGATTGTTCTCTTGGCTATCTAACCTAAGTTATACAGGGTCTATAGATGACGCTAAGTCTGATCCAGATATTGACCTGACAGGTGCGAATAAATATAAAGTGGATAATCAGTTCTATAGTCTGAGTAATATAGTGACTTATGAGAGTAGAAATGAATCTTTCTTTAGAAGTATAGAATTACAGACTACGTTTAATCAACGTTTCGATAAGATTAACCAGACAAAGTTTGTACAGCTAGAGGCAGCTACAGCACTACCACTTTCTACTGTGGATGGTGAGTACGATGGTTTTTTTCCTACGGCTAATTATATTGCAGAGAGTGTAGTAGATGGTAAGCCACTAGATATCTTCGCTAAGGTAGTGAGTGCATTTCGTTATAAGATGTCTGCTATTTCTACAGATATACGTGCTGGTATTGATTGGCAGTATAGTAAGAATAACGGTAGAGGTCAGGTCTATGATATCTATAAGCCTTTAGATCCTAAATCTACTTATAGAAATAGAGCATATAAGGATATTCCTGCTTATGTAACGACGGCTTTGTTTGCAGAGCATATTTCTTCTGCGAAATTTGGACAACACGGTCTAACATTAGCATTAGGTGCGAGAGGATCTATTATGCAAAACTTGTCTAATGATTTCACTATGAGTGGAAAGATGTATATCGATCCACGTGTGAATGTACAATGGACATTGCCCTCTTTTGTAGTAGCGAATAAGGAAGCAAAAGTAGACTTAACGTTAGGATGGGGACAGCAGAGATTATTCCCTGACCTAAATCTTCTTTATCCTGAGAAATATTATAGAGACGTTCAGCAGTTAAACTATTTTCACAGTAATCCTGATTATCGTACAGTTAATTATAAAACGAGCGTTTTTGACCCACAGAACAAAGCATTGACTCCTGCCTTAAACAATAAGCTAGAGGCTAGGTTAGATTTGAATTGGGGTTTTCATCAGCTGACTTTTACGGTGTTTAAAGAAAGAATGAGCAACGGGTTTAGAACGATGAACCAGTATGGAATCTTTGATTATAAGAGATATGATACTTCTAGTATAGATCATGATCATATCACAAGTGTACCGAATAAAGAGGATCTTCCTTTTGAACAATTTAATGAAAACTTCTTATACAATTTCTCTCGTAATGGTAGTAGAACAGATAAGGAAGGAATAGAGTTTCAGTATACTTCTAATAGAATTCCTGTTATTAATACTCGTGTTACAATTAATGGGGCATGGTTTAGAACTAAACAGGGCAATAGTTTGCCAACTTATAGACGTGGTAACTCTAATGCAAATGTGAATGGTAAGCCTTATCCGTACCTAGGACTATACGATGAAATGGAACCTAAGAGCAAATACGAACAGCTAAATAGTAATCTATTATTAGATACCTATATCCCTAAACTAGATTTACAATTCTCTACTTCATTTCAGTTTAACTGGTACTACTTAGCAAAGAATGAACCGATGAATGGAATGCCTAGCTACTATGTAGGAGTAGATGGAGAATTACGACCTTATGATGCAGAAGAGGCAAAGGGAACATTATTAGAACAATTAGTAATCCCACAACATAGCAATGCAGATAAATCTAGGAGAACACCTATGCTGATGGATGTGAACTTAAAGCTATCTAAGAGTTTTAGAAACAAGCAGATCACAGTGTCTATGTTCGCTAATAAGTTATTTACCTACTATGCTCCATATTCTGTGAATGGGACTAAGGTAAATAGAAAGGGACTAAGAGACCCTTACTTCGGAATGGAAATAAATTTTAATCTATAAATACTTATAAAAATGATAAAACGACTTTTACAATCATTATGCTTACTACTAGTGGTATTAGGTTTTAATGCTTGTTCTTCTGATGACAATAGCAATATGACAGGGGATGAGCAGACTTTCGTAACATTCTGGATTAATGATCCTCAAGGTGCGAAGATAGAAGAGATAAAACAGATGACTATCAAGTTGACAGAACTAAACTCTAATAAGAAAACAGAGTTAGTATATGAAGGAGATAAGAAAATACAGAAAGCACTTCCTACAGGTACTTATGATATCACAGTAGAAGGTGTAATCACACATAAGGTAAATGGTGTAGTAGAGGAGAGTAAAGTAGGTAACTTTATTAAAGGTGTAGTGATCTCGGGTAGAGAAATGACTAAGGCTATCGATATCGTATTTAAAACAAGTAGTACAGGTTTTGTAATAGAAGAGGTATTTTTCGCAGGGACTAAGACACCACAAGGACTTCAGTATACAGATGACCAATACTTCAAAATAACAAATAACTCTGATGAGGTATTGTATTTAGACGGAATGTTATTTGTACAATCTAAGTTTATGACAAACGATAAGCAAGATTATACACCTAATATTATGAGTGAGGCATTGTCTGCTGGAGCTATTTTACAGTTCCCAGGTAAAGGAAAAGACCACCCAGTAGAGCCAGGCAAATCGGTAATCTTTGCAGAGAATGCTATTAACCATAAAGAATTTAACAGCAACTCAATTGATTTGACTAACGCAGAGTTTCAGAATTTTAGAGATGGAGTACATGATGCAGTAGGGTTAAAAGCTGCTAAAATGATTACGATTCACGATGAATTAGTGATTAATATTCAAGGAAGTTATGCTTATGCTTTAGTAAAAATGCCTGAGGGAATGACAACGGAGAAGTTAGTAGTAGATAATATATATGATTATGAGTACGAAATGATATTCGGAGGAGAAGTATATCCAAGTGTAGATTCTGCTATTAAAATTCCAAACTCATGGATAGTAGATGCTGTAAACTTAGGTATTGCAGATGAGTATATGTGGAATGTGACATCTCCATCAGTAGATATGGGATATACTTATATCACACAACATGTAGGAGATGAAGGAAGATATGGTAAGGCTGTAAGAAGACATGTAATAGGTAAAAATGCAGCAGGGAACAATGTTCTAAAAGATACTAATAATTCGACAGTTGACTTTGCACCAGCAGTAAGACCGTCATTATTTAAATATTAATTAGTGTAGTATGAAGCACTTTCATTTTGGGTTATGTCTGTTGTCATTGTTGAGTACTGTATGGGGATATGGACAGCAGTCAGATTCATTGGCAATAAAAGTAAAGGAGAAGCAAGATGTAATACGTCATTTTGAAGAACCTATTTATGTCAATCCATCTCACTATTTAGACTATAGAAAGTACAGTTTAACTTCTTTCGAAATCGCAAAGCAGAATAGTAAGAATGAAACAACTTTAGCTCAAGAGGGCAAAAACAGAGATGATTTGTCTTTTCAAGCGAATGCTTACCATAAATTAGATAAGCATAGTGCTGTGTGGGGCAGTGCTACTTATCAACAGGGTAAGCGTAGAGATGTAATGTGGAATGAGAGTGCAGATTACGACTTAATATTTCCGTATGTGGTAGCTGATAGCGTAGGAGGAGATATTAAGTATGAAGATTATCATATCGCTGGTGGTTATGCCCAACGATTAGGAAAGTACAATATCGGTATCTCTGGTTTTTATAAAGCGAAGATGGAATACCGTAATATAGATCCTAGACCTAAGAATCTCTCTGCTCGATTAGGAGGGAATATAGGGGTGAGTAGAGTATTTGAGGAGCTCTTTACTATAGGGGTAAATACCTCAATAGAGAAATATACACAGAAACACAAGATGGACTTTTATAGTCCTACTGGATTTCCTGTGATATATGAGATGAGTGGAATGGGAAACTTCAATAATCTATTGAAAGGAAAAAGAAGAGAGGCTTATTATGATGGTTGGAGGTATGGCGGTTCTCTACAAGTATATGATACTTATCAGAAGAAGTGGTTTGCTACAGTAGGAATGAATATGTTTAGCTTTGAGAAGTTATTGTCTGATTTTGATGATTTGCAAGCTTCTAAAGTTAAAGATATAGAACATTTCTTCTCTGTAGGGAAGTTATTTGATATACAGGCTACTCAGTTAGGTGTTCGCTTAGATGGGAACATGAAGACGAGAAAGGGTACAGAGAATTTGTTTGTCAATGTGAGTGCTACAAACTATTTAAAGATAGGACAAGAAGAACAATATAAATACGAGAATAAGAATCTTAGATTAAGTGGAGTATTTAAGTATGAAACTTTAAATAGTGTGTATAGTATCTTACCTTATATAGGAATAACTCAAGAGGTAGAACGCTATAAAAAACCTTATTCTAAAACAGATATTCAGTATACCTATATAGGGGCAGATTTACAATGGATGTACACATTTAAAGATAGAAGTCTATTGACAGTAGCGTCTAATTGGAAGGTAAGACAAACTGCTAAAGAAAAGGCTGCTTTTAATTATGGAAATAGCAATGCTATAAATCAAATGCTGTTGAATAATTATGCTGTTCAGATAGCAGAGTATTGGGAAGGAAGCTTTAAGGTTCGTTATGATTTTGCTTTGCCGAAAGTAATAGATGTATTTGTAGGTGGAGAGTATTATTTCCAAAACTATAAGCAGTTTCAAAACAACAGTAGTGTGATGATGAGTTTAGGGATTACGTTTTAAAAGAGAGAGAAGATAGATGAAAAAAAAGGTAGGTGTTATTATTGGGGCGGTATTACTATTCATAGGATACACTAATTTCGAAGTAAGATCAGTTTCTGAATACACAGAGATTACGGATCAATATAAAAGACCTATAAGCTATTGGCCTAGTCCGATAATAGATAAGAGTGTAGAATGGAAAGAGTTTGGGGCAATAGAGGTAGATACATTATACTATGAGACACAAGATTTGCCAGAAGTGGTATTAGGTAAGGCACTGTTCTTTGACCCTAAGTTATCAAAGTCTAATCAGATATCTTGTAGCTCTTGTCACGATCCTGAAATGGGATGGACAGACCATAGACAGGTATCACTGGGGAATGATCATTTATTAGGAGCTAGGAATACTCCTTCTTTATACAATATTGCTGAGCGTAGTTCTTTCTTTTGGGATGGTAGAGCATTAACGTTAGAAGAGCAAGCGATGGGACCTTTATCTGCTCATCACGAAATGGATATGGATGTCAAATCACTACCTGCGAAGTTAAGCAAGTATAAAGAGTACAACCCCTTGTTTAAAGAAACTTACGGAGATGATAAAGTGACTTATGAAAGAATAGTGGGTGCAATAGCTACTTTTCAAAAGACAATCAAAAGTCAGCCTAGTCGTTTCGATAAGTTTATACAAGGGGAGTATCAGTACCTAACAGAACAAGAGATATATGGAATGCACTTATTTAGAACTAAGGCAGGATGTATGAATTGTCATCATGGGAAATATCTTACTGATGAGTCTTTTCACAATATAGGGTTGACATATTATAAGAGAGAGTACGAAGATTTAGGACTGTACTTACATACCAAAAAAGCAGAAGATGTAGGGAAATTTAAAACTCCTTCTTTAAGAGACCTATTAGTGACTAAGCCATGGATGCATAATGGGTTAATGGATGACTTAGAAGGAATAGTGAATCTGTATAATAGTGGGATGCACATGATAGATCCTACAGAGGAAGAGAAAGCATTAGATCCGCTCTTTCCTCTAACAGATCCACTGATGAAACCATTAAAATTAAATGAAAAAGAAATAAAAGCTATTGTAGCATTTTTAGAATCAATGTCAGGAAGTTACTATAAAATGGAGCGTCCTATATTTCCAACGAAGTAACGCTTATTTACTTTAATTAAATGTAAAAGGCTTCTTTAGAGTTAGTTCTAAAGAAGCCTTTTTATATTATTAGTAGTATAAAGTATACTATTTATATCGAAGTAACTTATAATGTGCTGATGAATTGTATGTAATATTATGTTTTATTTGATGATTGTGTTTAATTATTGTATAAAATAAAGATTTAAACTTATTTACATTCATTCTTAAATAGATATATAGAATTAATTTGAATCAAGTCTAAATAACTTGGAAGATATAGGTTTTGTTGACTACTTTTGGCATCCGATTAATTAAGTTATTCAATGACACGCTTATATCAAGTTATTCAAGTTCTACTTGTTACTTTCACAGTCTTGTTCTGTTCTTCTGTTTTTGCACAATCTTCTAAGTTGCAATTGAAGATCGTATTGCAAGATGCTCAAAATAAAAATATTAATAATGCTAGTATTCAGGTAACTGGAACAAAAGAGTCACAGTTAAAAGTTAGTGATGATCAAGGTATTGCTATTTTTGATTTGAAAGCTGATACTTATACTGTTGAGGTCTTTCATATTGGTTATGGAAGTTCTTCTACTGTAGTTAATTTACTTCAAAGTCAGACATTACCTATTACATTGACAGCTACTTCTAATATATTAGAAGAAATGGTCATTACTGCTACAGAGAGTAAAGGGCTTACTTCTACTTCTGTGATTAATCGTCAAGCGATGGAGCATTTACAACCATCAAGCTTTGCTGATTTAATGGAATTATTACCAGGAGGGCAAGCAAAGGATCCTAAACTTACGGTAGCAAATGCTGCTTTAATTAGAGAGAATAATCCAGGAGAGAAATACGCTACTGGAGCTCTAGGGGTACAGTTTATGGTAGATGATAATATTATTAATACTAATGCGGATATGCAGGTATCTGTAGGAGGAGCTAAGACTTCTCATATAGGAGTGGATATGCGTAGTTTGGCAACTAATGATATCGAAAGTGTTGAGGTTATTCGCGGTATACCTACGGCTGCCTATGGAGATTTGAGTTCAGGTCTGATTAAGATAAATAGAAAGATAGGGTATACACCACTACAAGCTCGTTTTAAAGTAGATGGTTTTAGCAAACTGTATTATGTAGGGAAAGGAATAGATACTAAGACAGGATGGAAACTGAATGCAAGTGTAGATTTCTTGGATGCTAAGAACGATCCTACAGATGTCCTTCAGAACTATAAGAGAGTATCATCATCATTGAGATCAGATAGAACATTTGTAGTAGGAGGATATGATCTGAGTTGGAAAGCAAATTTTGATTATAGTGGTACTGTTGATAACGATAAGTTTGATCCAGATACAGGTTATGATAGAACAGATAGTTATAAGAATAAAAAGCAGTACTTTTCATTAGGTAACAATCTAAAACTTGACTTTGGCAAAGAAGCTTTATTCAAGAATATAACCTTGAATGCTTATGTATCTCAAGGAATAGAAGATATTAAGGAGACTATCTTTATACAGCAGAATGGACGTGTAGCTATTCCTGTTGGAAATGAAACAGGAGAAAACGAAGGTGTATTTTTACCAACATCATACATAGCAACATCTAAGACAGAAGGCCGTCCTTTAAATATCAACACAAAGTTACAGTCAGAATTAGGTTTTTCTACTTTTGGGATTAAACATCATGGAGAAGTAGGGATGGACTTTAGATACTCAAAGAACAACGGTAGAGGAGAGTTATTCGATCCTTTATTACCTCCTTCTGTAGGGACTATGAAACGTCCTCGTCCTTTTAACGAAGTACCAGCTTCTCAGATATTAGCTGCTTATATAGGTGATCGTATGGAATATGACTTAGGTCAACATCACTTACAATTATATGCAGGAGTTAGAATGTCTAAATTATTAGGTGTTGGAAAAGAGTTTAGCATTAGTGATAGGGTATTTGCAGAGCCACGTGTCAACTTCCAATGGGGACTTCCTAAGCTAAAGATGGGACAGGAATATCTAAAGACTGATATTACAGTAGGATATGGAGAACTGTATAAACAACCTACTTTAGCTCTTCTATATCCACAAGATCGTTACTTCGATATGGTGCAAGTAAGTTACCTAGATCCTAAGACAGATAATGCATACGCACAGTTCTATACTTACAGAATGCCTTTGGCTAACCATAGTTTGATAGGCGCGAAGAATACGAAGAAAGAGATTCGTTTAGATTTAGAATATAAAAAACACAAGTTTTATATCACTTACTTCGATGAGAAGATGACAACAGGGTTTAGAGATATGACTCAGTTTATGGGGTTTGAGTATAAGCGATACGAGTCTAAAGATATAGTGTGGAATGATGAGTTAGGCAAGCCAGATTTAGATCAATCGCCATATTCATACAGACAGGACATGATGCAGTATACACATACTGAAAATGGAAGCTCAACATTAAAAGAAGGAATAGAGTTTGGATATTCTTCACCTCGTTTTGAAGGGATTAATACTCGTATTACTTTAAATGGAGCATGGTTTAAAACGACATATTCTAATAGCGCTTCTATTCTTTGGAGACCGGGTATCTCTGTAAATGGACAACAGTATTTATACACAGGTATTTATGCAGATGACAATGGGAATAGAAGATCATCTCTAGTGTACAATGTGGTTGTAGATACTTATTTGCCTAGCTTAGATATGAATATATCTGCCTCTTTACAGGGAGATGTGTTTAGAAGAAACCTAAATCTAAATAGAGTTGCTGCTCCTTATGCATATATGGGAATAGATAATGTAGTTCATCCTTATACGGAAGAAAGTGCAAATGATCCATTACTACAACATCTAGTTAGACCTGTTTCTAAGACAGATGGTATGGAGGAGAGAAGACCATTTACATTTAATGCTAATTTTAAAATATCAAAGAGAATATATAAATCAGTAAAGGCATCGATGTTCGTTAATCGATTATTCACACACTATTCTTCATATACATATAATGGAGTGAATGTAAATAGAAAAGATGATAGCGGACCTTACTTTGGAATGGAAATAAACTTCAATATTTAAGATAATGAGATTAAAGCATATATTTTTATACGGATTGATGATGACAATGAGCTTGTTAATGAGCTCGTGTTTGACAGATGATAATGCGCTTGGAAGTAATCAGAATTCGACTGTTTCTATGGCATTTAAAGTAGAAGGTATTAAAGAAATAAAAGAATTAGAAGTAGAGTTTGTTGAAGTTAATACAGGTTTAAGAATAGTGGAGAAAGCAGTAGGTTCTCTTTATTTCTCTGTAGCTCTACCTGTGGGGGCTTATAGAATGTCAGCAGAAGGAATAGGTGTATTAGAAGATAAAGAAGAAGTAGGACTAGGAAGTAAAAGCGAAATGCTAGATGTGACAGATCAGATAGTAAATATGACAATTAATTTATTTGTCAAACAACTTAACGATGACTTTATCTTTGAAGAAATATTCTTTGCTGGATTACAAACGACAGAATTAAAAGCATACCAAACAGGTAAATACTTTAAACTAGTTAATAATACTGATAGAGTACTTTATGCAGATGGATTATTGATCGCTCAATCTGAGTTTTTGACGACTAGAGATAACAAAGAAACACCAGATGTATTAAACGAAGCTTTCGTTTTACAATCTGTAATGATGTTACCAGGTAACGGTACACAGTACCCAGTAGAGCCAGGAGACTTTATTGTAATAGCAGATAATGCTCAGAATCATAACTTAGCCAATGTACCAGGGGCTGATTTATCTAATGCTGATTTTGAATTTCCTATTACTGAAAACCCTAAGAATGTACAACCAGATAATCCTAATGTACCTAATGTGATGATGATCTATACGAAGTTAAACTTTAGTATGTTCGCTATGCATGACCGTGGACAGACAGGATATATCGTAGCTCGTTTTCCTGAAGGAGAGAATGCAGATACTTGGTTAGCCAATTATAAGTTTGATTATAGTTATTTGACAGCTGCAGGGAAAGAACAGAAGTTCAGCAGATATAAAATGCCTAATACGTGGGTTATTGATGCTGTTAATGGAAGTATTCCTGATAAGTTTGAACGTCTAGTGACTGCTCCTTCTTTAGATAGCGGCTATTCATACTGTGCAACATCAGAATCTGATAAAGCGCGTTATGGAAAGACTATCAGAAGAAAAGTCTTAGGACCTAATGAGCAAGGTCGCAATGTGTATAAGGATACTAATAATTCTTCAGTTGATTTTGTTCCTCAGTCAGAGATGTCTCTAAAAGACGGAATACATCATAAATAAAATAAGAGTACATTGAAAAATACATATATAAATATAGTTGCGATAATTAGTGTATTATTTTGTGTTGAGGTTCAAGCTCAGGATAGAACAGATTCTAATTTATACGAAAGTAGACTAGCTCAACGGGATATGAATATCGTATTCGGACAAGACTTTTTTGCTAATCGTGCTTTCATGACATCGTATAGTCCTTTGTCTTTTTCTGAATTAAGTCTGAATTATCTATCAGACAGTAAGGATGCTTATTTGGTACAGGATGGAGATGGCTTAGATGCCTTTAAGGTTAATACCTCTTCTTATCAACGATTAAAGAATAATACTGTCCTATGGGGAAGCGCTTCTTATAATACTCAGAAGCAAAAGAATATGAAGTGGAATGAGAATCTTGACAGACATATCCTAGGACCTTATGTGTTAGGTGATTCTATAGGAGGTACCATGAAGCAAGAAATTTATCAGTTTGCAGGGGGGATGGCTAGACAATTTGATAAGTGGACAGTAGGAGGAGAAGTTAGTTATCAGGCCAAAAGTGGTTATAGAGAAATAGATCCAAGACCTAAGAATACCTCTTCAGATTTAAATTTGCGCATTGGAGTAAACTATAATGTTTATAAGGACTACGAATTAGGAGTGTATGCAAATTGGAATAAATATACTCAGAATAGTACAATTAAGTTTGTCAGTCTATTAGGGAAGCCCATAGCGTATCACCTGACAGGTTTAGGAGCTTATAATTATTACTTTAGTTCTGCTGTAGATATGAAGATGATTTATGAGGGAACAGGATATGAGGTAGGAGGAACTATAGCTAAGAATAAAGGTAAGGACTTTTTGATACAAGGTTCGTTTGGGCAGTTTGATATTGAGAAGAACTTTGGAAGTAGTCCTTCAAAAGAAATGTCTGTACTTAAAACTAAAAAATATACAATAGGAGGAATTAAATATATTGATCTAGATGAACATCGTTTAGGAGCAAAAGTTAATTACTTACTAAGTGAATCAAGAGGAATTGAGTCTTTTTATTCTAAAACAGAAAAGTTAGAGAGAAAGATAGGAGAGCAAGATCTGTATAAGTTTGTAAGAAGTGATGTGTATACGTCTTTATTTTATCAATATAGTACAGATGTTAGTAGATTAGTAGTTTCACCTTCTTTCACAGTAGAACAGACAGAAGAAAAGAGAAGAGATACTCAGGCTAGACAGCGATTCACATATTTACATTATGGATTAGAAGTTGATTATATGCGACAATTGAATCAATCTAATATCATAACAGTAAGCCCTTATTTTAGAGTGCGTAATCTTAAGGAGGATACTGTGAATTTGGTAACATCGTATAAGAGCCCTGCTATGACAGAATGGGTACAACATGATTTAGCGATTCAGACTGCTAATTATCAGACTTATGGTATTACAGCCAGATATGATGTGAAGGTTAGTAATATACCAGCCATGTTTGCTCAGATTCAGTATGAACAGACAAAGTATAATATAAACAAAACAAATAACTATATAGGAATGTCTCTAGGAGTTATTTTCTAAGCAGTTATTAACTAACAACAAATAAACAATGAAAAAGGTAGTTATTTTATTATCTGGATTCTTAGCTTTTGGATTATTTAGTTTTAGTCCAAAGTTTGTAGGATTCTTAGGAAGCGACAACCCTGAGTATCAAAAAATAATAGAAAGCTATAAGCAGCCTATTTCACAATGGCCGGCACCAACTATAGATGAAGGTGTGGAATGGAGTGAGATGGGAAGTATTAAACGTGATAACGACTATTTTACAGAACAAGCGAAACCTGAAGTAATTTTAGGTCGTATGTTATTCTTTGATCCTAAATTGTCAAAGTCTAATCAGATATCGTGTAGTTCATGTCATGATCCTGAATTAGGATGGACAGATAGACGTATGGTGGGACTTGGACATGATCACTTAAAAGGAGCACGTAATACCCCTTCGTTATATAATACTGCAGAGCGTACTTCTTATTTTTGGGACGGTAGAGCTAATAGTTTAGAAGAACAGGCTAATGGACCATTATCTGCTCATAACGAAATGGCAATGGACGTAGTAGATTTACCCGCCAAATTGAGTAAAGTACAAGGGTATAAACCTTATTTTAAAGAAGCTTTCGGTGATGAGAAGATTACCTATGACCGTATTGTAGGTGCTATAGCTACGTTTCAAAAGACAATTAAGAGTCAGCCTAGCCGAGTAGATGCTTTTATAGACGGTAAATATAAAGCGCTTAATGACCAAGAAATTTATGGTATGCATTTGTTTAGAACGAAAGGGAGATGTATGAATTGTCATCATGGGCAGTACTTGACAGATGAGTCTTTTCACAATATTGGATTGACTTACTATAAACGCAAGTTTGAAGATCTAGGTAGATATGAAGTAACGAAAGATCCTAATGATGTAGGGAAGTTTAAAACTCCTGGTTTAAGAGATCTTTTAAACACTAGACCTTGGATGCATAATGGATTATTTGACGATCTAGAAGGAATCGTAAATATGTATAATAGTGGTATGCACATGATAGATCCTACAGCAGAACAAAAAGCGAAAGATCCTTTATATCCTGTAACAGATCCTTTAATGAAACCTTTAGAGTTAACGAAAGAAGAAACAAAAGCGATAGTAGCATTCTTAGAATCTCTATCAGGAAGTAGATTTAAGATGAGAAGACCTGAGTTTCCAACAGAATAATATATTTATAAACGACTATTTAGAAATAAATAGTCGTTTATTTTTTGAATGATATCTTATGACATTCTCTAGGTCTATTTTTGCAATAGAATAATGAAGATGAAGAGGGAGTTTTTCATAATTTAAATGTAAATGTTATAGAAGGATAAGCTATTTTTAGTTTATCCTTTTTTAATTGTAGAATATAGAGTAGAGTTGAGGTAAAAGGCGTAATTTAGATGTTCATCAAAAAAATGTAGAGTCATGGCTTTAAAGATTTATCCGGAGTACCCTCTAGATGAGCTCGAGCAACTTTTTATAAATGGGAACAAGGTTCCTTATGGAGAGTTTTTAATATATGGAGATATTGTAGAATCCCTGTCTAAAAGCCCTCATGATTGGTATGTATGGTATAGTATGAAACTTCCTTTTCATGATAACTCTAAGATAAAAAGGGCTAAAGCGGACGCTGAGCTTGACTTTATCATTGTTTCTAAATTTGGAATTATTGTCTTAGAAGTAAAAGGGGGGAATATTTTTGTTGACCAAGGACGTTTCTGTTTTAAGGATGGTAAGCGTAAGAAGTGGCTAAACCAAAACCCTTTTGAACAAGTGAAGGGATATAAATACACTTTGATGAATAAAGTGTTCCCTAGCTTTAAGCATATATTATTCTGTGAAGCAGTGGCCTTTCCAACTACTAAAATTGCTATTGAGAATACTATTTATGATAAGAATCTTATATTTAGTGACTACACTCGACGCAATAGATATAAGAATATAGAGAAATTTCTATTACATATCTATGATTATTCTAAGCAGAAATTAGAGAATACACACCCTATTAGATTTAATAATCTATCGAAAGCAGAATTGGATAATATTGTGAATACATTCAGTCCAATGATTCAGGATACCAATGTCTTCCAATCTAGAAATTCGTTAGAATGGCTAAAAGAACGAAACTTAGAGATACTGTACTCTCTTTCTGAAAACCCGCGTTTAATGATAGAAGGAGCGCCAGGTACAGGTAAGACTACTATGGCGATGGCGTATAGTGAGATGCAGGTGGGAAGACACGGTATTTATTTGTGCTGGAACTCTTTGTTATGTGCTTATAATGCACAGAGGTTTAAGGCGAGTAATGTTCGTATAGACTGCATTACATTCACACAGTTTGTGATGAAGTATTTACCTGGTGTTACTGAGCGTGATCTTTTATATATAGAACCAGAGAAATTTGCAGACTATATTAGAAAGACGATTACTCATTTAGAAGAAATAGATAAGCTTCCTAATTATGATTATATGATTGTAGACGAAGCACAAGATTTGTTTGATCGTAATCTTCACTTAATGATGCATAAGTTATGTGGTAATCATAATGGAATGAAACAAGGGAATATTATGCTTCTTTATGATCTAGACCAAAGCTTCTCTCTTTTTGGACGTGATGTTTCTGATTATGCTTATTTCTTGAAAGAGTATTTTACTCATTTTAAATTACACAAAATACGACGAAGTGCACAGAAGTCACAGATTCGTCAGATTTCAGAACATATTCAAACGCATCCTGATGATTGGGATGAGGTGAGTGTGCATCAGAAAGAGTATGATGAAATTGAATTGCGTTCATTCTATGACCAAGTGACGATTAAAGAAGCAATGGAAGAAGTGATACGCAGTATTAATGACCCTAGTTCTTCATTAAACGCTGAGGATGTAATTGTGTTGGTACAAAGTAAAGTGTGGCAGAGACGTAATAACGTTGCTGATTTAATTCTAGAATTAGGAATGGAGGAGCTTACAGTTGAGAATCTTACATTAAAGCCTAAGAAACTCCAGTATACTACAGCAGTTAAGTTTAAAGGATTAGAACGTAAGAATGTTATTCTTGTAGTGGATAAACCGAATAAACTAACTCCTTATGAATGGTATGTGGGATGTACACGTGCTATGGATAACCTTAGTATTTGGCAATTACATACTTATAAAGAGCATGAAGGATAGAAATTATCTATTATTTTTGCAGGTAAGTTTAAAATAGAGTAATACTTATGAGTGTCGCAGAGTTATTAAAAAAAAGGAAAGAGCAGTTAGAACAGAAGAATAAAGAAGAAGGAGCTAAGTGTTTAGAAGAATATGTAAAGAAGGACGGAGTGATCTTATTGCCCTCAGGTGTAGCTTATGAGATTATAGCATTAGGTGAAGGGGACAAAGTAGAACTTTCTGATCGCATAGAATGTCATTATCATGGTACTAATATCAATGGAGAAGTTTTTGATAGTTCTATTGCTAGAGGGAAGACCGCTTCTTTCAACCTGAGCAAATTAATTCTAGCCTATCAACAGGTTGTTCCATTATTGCCAATAGGCACTAAGTTTAGAATGGTCACACCTCCAGAATACGCTTATAGAGAAGAGCATATTAGTAAAGAGATTGGTCCCTATAGCACTCTTGTATTTGAAGTAGAATTAGTAAATAAACTTTAATAGTGACAAAACAAAAAGCCACCTTCTAAAAGGTGGCTTTTTTAACAATAAAAAAGATTTAGGGCTACTATTCTTCATTTTTTTAGCTTGAAGATAAGCAATGTGTTTTTGCAGTTTTCTGCAATTGTAATTTTTAGTAAAGTTGTTTTCTATGTTCTTCCACAAAGTTAAGTTGAGTTATTCAATTGATTGTAAAACAATTCAAACATCTTTGTATCATTATTTAATTTTTGCGATATTGATTAGGAGTAAGTAAAGTATATTTCTTAAAAAAGCTAGAAAAATACGTTGGGTATTCAAATCCTAAACAATAGCCTATTTCAGCTACACTCCATGGTTTAGACTTTAGTAATTTTTGTGACTCTATTAATAGTCTCTCTTGGATACAGTCACTAGTACATTTTCCTATTGTTTTCTTTAAAGTATGATTGAGATGATTTACGTGTACATTCAGCACTTTTGCAAAATCATTAGGCGTTTTCAATTTGATTACTGTATTTGTTTTTTCAATCGGAAATTGCTTTTCTAATAATTCTAAGAATTTTGAACACAATCTTTGTGGTGCATTTACACTCTGGTCTACAGTATAAGTAGCATTTAGTTTATTGCTTTGATGTATTATGATTTCAATATAGTTACGCATTAATTCGTATTTCTGCGCATACTTTTGATTGTTTTCTTCTTCAATTCTCTTAAATACATAAGAAATAAACTCATCTTGTTGTGGCGTTAAAAGGTAAATAGGATTCTCGTGTAAGTGGGCAAGAATGCTTTTTAATAAGTGACTTTTATAGCCTAAGAAGCTGCTGTTAAATAAACAGTAGTATCCTTCCGGTTTTTCTGATACTGGTTCGAATGTATAATGAGATACCGGGTTAGAAAAGAATAATGATGGACCTTCTAACTCAATCACTTTATTTCCATCAAAGAATTTACTCTTTGATTTTAAATAAGAAAGTTTGTAATAACTCCTTTTGTTATATGGAGATATTTTCTTTGTTTCGTCCCCTTGTTGAAAAATGATAAAATCATCTTTAGGTGGATTCTTAAATTCCACTATTTTAGTTGGAATTACGATCTTTGATGCTGTGCTTGTCATGATGTAGGTGATTTTTAATACGCAAACTCGGTTGGGGAGTGTGAGTTTTGTGTATTAGGTTTATACTAAGTCGTGTTTTTTAAATGGCTAATCATATTTAAATTTTATGTTAATAATATGTTGATGTTTTGTTAGTGTAAAATTAATAATATGAAATATATCAATGTTGTGTAAAAAGTGTTTTTTATTGTCTTTTTTACTTAAAATGAATTGATTATTATATTTATTGTGTTTTAAAATTGTTATTTATTCATTTGATTTATATATATGAGTATTTTATTTTTACGATTTATTACATATGATTGATTATAATTTAATATTTGAAACATATTATTTTGTAATTTATATGATAAAATAATAAAGCAAAAAATGAGACTTTTTTGACCATTTGCTTAGTCTGAAATGAGAAATTGTTGGAAGTGATGTTATATTTTAATATTCTGTAGTATTAAAAGAATATCAATTACACTAGTTTTTCCATTATAAAGGGAATTGTGTAGCTTTGTAACTAAATAAATATGAATTATGGTTAACAACGATGAGAAAACTACTAAGTGCCCAGCAGAAGAACTAATAAAAACGCTTGGTGGCAAATGGAAAGTTCATATCATTCATATTACAGAAGAGCAGCCTAGGAGGTTTAGAGATTATATGCGTTTATTAGAAGGTGCTAATAAACAATCTGTCTCTGTAGCTTTAAAAGAGTTGGAAGAGGATGGCTTCTTAATTAAGAGTATAATTAATCAAAAGCCATTGCATATTGAGTACTCTCTTACAGAGAGAGCTAGACTAGTGATACCAGTATTTGATAATTTGTATCATGCCCTACAGAGTAGATAAGATTTCTTTCTGGTAGAGTAACTTGTAGGTGTTGTTATCCAGTTCTTGTCTATCTATAAGTGAATAATTCATTTTTTCTAATAGCTTACGTGAGGATATATTACTCTCATAGAGTTGCGCGATAAGGATTTTCGAAGCATATTTTTGTTGAATGAAGAGTTCTATACCATGTAGTAATTCTGTACCATAACCTTTTTGCCAATAATCCTTATATATAATGTACCCTATCTCTATTTTTTCTTCTTGGTCTGTGTATTTAAGGAGGAGTATTTCTCCTATTATATTAGTTCGTGAGTTATGAGTTAAAGAAATTTTATAGATTCCTAATCCTTGAGAATAGAGGAGATCGTTTTTTGCATATTTATTTCTTAAAGCATCAGAATCCCAGTGATTTGCCCTAGATGGAATCCATTTCATTGTGTCAGGACAGTTATGAATCTTTAATAGGTCATTTAAGTCTTCTCCTAATTGAATTGTTTCTATTTTTAAGTTATTGGTAGTAAAAAGAATCATTTTTTAGTTTTTTTTGTTTCTAATTCGGTTATTGGTGTTGTTTTTTTTAACATATTCTAGAAGGTGTTAAATTATCACTGAATCTAAATGAATATGGTGTAAAATATTGGTATGTATATATCTAAGCCGATTATTATTTTATATATTGTGCTCCTCTTAAGTAAAACTAAAGATATTGAATGTTATTTTTAAGTACAAATTTTAAGAAATTTTACTGATTTTACTATAGAATAAAACAAATGTTAACTACCTAAAATTTAATGAATGAATAAAAAATCCATCTTTGATGCAGTAACTATTGGTTTTGCATTGTTTGCCATGTTTTTTGGTGCTGGAAATATAATTTTGCCTCCTATTATTGGATTGTTTACAGAAGGTTCTTGGACCTCGGCTGTTACAGGGTTTTCTATCACCGCAATACTAGCACCCTTTTTAGGAATTGTTGCTGTATTGATTTCTGGAGACGAATTTACAGACTTAGGTAAACGGATCAATAGTACATTAGGATGGGTATTAGCTACAGCTATTATTCTTAGTATAGGACCATTGGTTGCTATTCCTCGTACAGCAGCAACAACCTTTGAGATAGGGGTATTATCTGTCTTTCCTGATTTTAGTGCAGTATGGTCTTCTGTTATTTTCTTTGGGATTACGTTGTTACTTTCGATATCTCCGTCTAAGGTAGTTAATATTATAGGTAAGTATTTGACACCTATGTTGTTAGTTCTTTTGGTAGCGATGGTAGTGATTGGTATAGTCAATCCTTTAGATACTTCTAAGTTAGTTAATACTTCTTATCCAGATCCATTTAGACTTGGATTTGCTGAGGGATATCAGACTATGGATGTATTAGCATCAGTGATTTATGCTGGTATTATCATCTCTGCAGTGAAGGCTGCTGGCTATGTGAGTTCTAAAGAGAAAACAAAGGTTACTTATATGTCAGGTGTTGTTGCTATCTCATGTTTATTATTCATATATGGTGGATTAGTATACTTAGGAGCAACCTCAGGTTACCCTATTACAGATGATTTAAAGAGAACAGAGTTATTGTTGCATATCTCTAATGGAGTATTAGGTAGTCAAGGGACTCTGGCATTATCATTATGTATAGCTTTAGCTTGTTTGACCACTGCGATTGCGTTAGTGTGTGCTACTGGTACCTTCTTCAGCCAATTAACGAAAGTAAAACTTAGTTATCAGTTTGTGGTTGTAGTTACTTGTATTTCTTCTGCAGTATTAGCAGTCAAAGGAGTGGATAGTATTATTGATTATGCAGCCCCATTTTTAGGAATCATATATCCTATTACATTGACATTGATCATTTATATGGTGGCTTTTGGTAAATCTGTGACTAGAAAAGCTCCTTTCGTTGGAGCAATCTTAACTACTACAGTTGTAGCATTGATTCAGTTTAGCTCTTTTATTGCTTTTAAATATGACTTTATAGAGTATTCTCAGTCATCTGCAGAATTTATTAAGTCATTGCCATTGAGTAGTTATGACGTACCTTGGTTGATTCCATCGTTAGTAGCATTCTTTCTTGTGTTTATTGTAGACAAGATGTTCTTTAAACAAAAATCAAATTAATGATAAGGATATAGTATATAACCAAAAAAGCCGTCTACGCAGACGGCTTTTTTGGTTATTGTAACTTTATTTTTTGCCCTTGTACAGGGAAGATATAGTTGATTTTAAATTCGTTTTGATTAGCTAATTCTTCTTTGATAGTATTTATAGCTGTCCCACTAGGTTTTAGATGTGTAATAACTATATTTAAATCTTTTAAGTTTTCTTTACCTACATGATTTGCTAGATTACCTAATTCCTCATTTAACAGTTTGGGTGTTAAGTGTCCGAATAGTTTATCTTCAGGTTGGCTATTTGGAAAAGATACTTCTATTAATATAGTCTTAAGGTTCTTATTAATGATTAGAGGTGCTATGTACTCCCAGATATAGTTAAGTTTAGTCGTTTTCTCTACTCTATCAGCTCCTGTATCTCCGAAGTAGAGTACATACTCATCATTATTTCTTACTAATATAGCTGAGCTTAACTGTGGATTTACATGACTAAGTTCAAATACTTCAGCAGATAGAGAAGTGTTCTCTATATTGAAGGATTGTGCTGGTTTTACTCTTGTATATTTGTATTTACCTAGTATAGGTTTTTCTCCTTCATTACCGAAGTTAGCCCATGAAGCATTAGTGAAATAGTTATTCTTAAAAATATCAATGACAAATGGTAACGCATATATAGGCTTAGAAGAATCCTCAGGAGAGTTTATAATCAGTCCTGATAGATGGTCTAGATGCCCATGTGATATAAAATACCCTTTGATATAGTCGCGTAGTATCGTACCATTATCTGCTGAGAATGTTTTTTCTTCGATTGCTTTATTGATACCACTATGTATAGTACCAGCATCTAGAGCGATATAGCTATTTGTGTTTTCTACTCCGATAAGATAAGACGATAAGTTGCTTTCATCTCCACCGCCATAGACTCCTAATGGGATAATTTCTAGATTTTGTGCCAGACAGAATGTACTTGATAGTAACAGTATGCTAGATATTATTTTTTTCATTTTTTTCTGATTTGTGCAAATTTACTGTACTTATAAGGATTCTTTGTTATCTAATAAGCAATATATTTTAGCAGGTATTGGCGTAGTAATACTTGTAGAAGATAACTATACTTAGTCCTTGATGACATTCATCACTCTTGTGACCTGATCAGATTTATGTAAGGTTAGTCGTACTATGCTATCCTCTAGAGCTGTTAGGTCATGTGGGATATTAGGTTCTAGCGCGATTAAGTGTCCCTCTTTTAAGTCATAAGGCTTTCCTTCCACCCCGAATGTTATCGCTCCTTTTACGATTTCCACGACTATAGGGAAGGATGTCTTATGTTCTTTCATCTCTTGTCCTTTTTTGAATACAATTCTGATTTCTTTAGAAAAGTCGTTATCCACTAGTATTTTGATAGCTGGTTTCTTCTCACCATACTCTATCTGCTCTAATAAGTTCTGTATGTGCATCATATTATTTAAGTAATGATTAGTGTTATAAATTTACGATTTTTTATTGGTATAAATTATTGTTTATAAGCTTATTAATAAGTTAATATAACTCATGGTGTTAATTTTTTATAACAGCGAATAGCATTCTGTTTATTAATGTTATCTTGTGTCATATCATTTTAATTGAATTTTTATATGAATCATAATATACCATTCTCATTCTTAGATCTTGCGATTATAGGTGAGGATAAAACAACGACTGAAACTTTACAGAATGTTTTAAAAGTAGCACAACATATTGAAAAAGTTGGCTTTAATAGACTATGGTTGGCAGAACATCATAATATGCCACATATAGCTTCTTCCGCCACATCTGTTTTGATTGGATATTTGGCAGGAGGGACATCTACATTGAGAATAGGTTCAGGAGGGGTGATGTTACCAAACCATCCATCTTTAGTTATTGCTGAACAGTTTGGAACCTTGGAGGCGTTATATCCAGGTAGAATAGATCTTGGATTAGGTAGGGCACCAGGTACCGATCAGGCTACAGCCCTTGCTTTGAGACGTAATGACGTACATGCAGCTAATTTTTTCCCACAACAGATAGAGGAGCTAAAGCGTTTTTTTAAAGTAAATGAAGGAGCTAAGGTAAGAGCATTTCCTGGAGAAGGATGTGATATACCGATGTGGATACTAGGATCTAGTACAGATAGTGCATATTTAGCAGCTGAGTTAGGTTTGCCGTATGCATTTGCAAGTCATTTTGCTCCAGATCATTTATTACAAGCAGCTAATATTTATAGAAAGAATTTTGTACCATCTGCACAATTAGATAAACCCTATTTTATGCCTTGTGTGAATGCAATAGTTGCAGATACGAATGAAAAAGCTGAACAACTAGCTACATCATTTTATAAAATGTTTTTAGGAATTATTAGAAATGATAGAAAACCTCTTCAGAGACCTTGTGAATCTATGGAGGGCAATTGGACAGACTATGAAGAGTTCATTGTAAAGCAAAAAACATTTTTCTCTTTTATAGGAGACAAAGAAGGAATAAAAAGCGGTTTAACAGATTTCTTTAATACGATTGAGGTTGATGAGATTATGATCACTACTCCGATCTATGGAGTAGAGGAACGCATAAGAAGTGTTGAATTGTTTTCAGAGATTATGAAAAACAAATAAAAGTTTTGTTCCTTTACAATCCTATAATATTTAAAATAACAGAATAACGATGATAAGAAGTATTGTTATAATGATGAGCTTATTTACTTTCTTTTTGATTTCTTGTAGTGAGTCTACAGTGCCAAAAGAAGTAAATATTGGTGATTTGGGGACGATTGAGGTTCCTAGTGAACTCTCTCTTGCTAAAAATCTGAATAAAGATGCCGTCCTTCAAATGGAAAACAAAAAGGATGATTTCTATGTAGTGATAGTGGAAGATAATAAGGTAGAGTTTAAAGAGATTGTTGAAGAGGTTTATGGCAATCCAGCTCCTAACTTTAAAGTTTATGCTGAATTAGCGAATTCTTCTATCGCTTCTAGTTTGAATTTAAAACAAGATACAGAACTAGAACAGACTAGTGTGAATGGACTACCTGCTTATTTGACTAGTTATGATGGAGATTTAAATGGGACTCTCGTTCATTATAAACTAGCTTGTATAGAAGGAAAAGATAGATACTATCAAATAGTGAGCTGGACTACTATGGTTAAAAAGAAGAAATATGAGAGCGTGATGACTTCAATGCTTGAATCCTTTAAAGAAAAGAAATAATTATAGAGTAAGGCTCTTGTCAGTAGGTAAGAGCTTTTTTCATTAAAGAATGTATTACCCGCAGCCCTAGATCATATAGTCTAGGGCTTTTTTGTTACTATATTTTAAGCCCCCTCTTCAAGAGTGCGACAAGACCTCTTCAATATTGCTTCAAGAAAGAGGTGCTCAGATAGAGCAATCTTGGAGAAATGTTGAAGCGGTGTTGAAGAAGTAGGCATAAAGGCTTGCTATTACTGGGATACAGAAGTGTTTTGGCTTTAGAAAGATAATACTGGTAATTTACTTTACTTTTTGATAGACAATTGTTTACGATGATAATTACTCAATGTGAGAATAAAAAAAGTACATCTGTTTTTCTTCGAAACAAGATAATAGCCATATAATAAGGGACTTTTCTTCTAAAAAAGCATACCTATATAAGTAGATCAACTACAAAAAAGTAGATAAAACACCTTTATATAGGATAAAGTAACATTTAGAAGTAGACAGAAAGGGCATAAGAAGGCATATTCTCAATTATTACATATATATAATAGAGTACAATATTAAGTACTGCTCTTTACGTATATATAGTATAGAGACGCCATAACGCTATAACCTTTAAAAAAAGATAAAAAAACTTTCGATCGTAAAAGGTGGTATAATAATGAGTTATGAAATACTTTTTAAAAACCTTTAAAAAAAGACAAAGATAAGTTTGGAAGTAAGGGAAAAGATACTATTTTTGCATCCGCATTAGAGAAGTAATAACGACTCTAGAGGCAGACGATCATAAAC